>DATFYV010000378.1:0-9261 GCA_035314845.1 Candidatus Acidiferrum sp. | reverse complement strand
GATTCTTCCGCCGTCCTCATCGGCGCGGGCGACATCGCCGATTGCTCCGACCTCTCCGGCGCGGAAGCGACCGCCAAACTCCTGGAACAAAATCCCGGCACCGTCATGGCGGTCGGCGATTTAGCTTACCCTGACGGCAATAAGGAAAATTTCGCTTGCTACGACAAGACCTGGGGCCGCGTAAAATCCCGCACCCGCCCCGCCGCCGGCAACCACGAATTTCATTCCACGGGTGCAACTTTTTATTTTCAATACTTCGGCCCCGCTGCCGGCGACCCCAAAGACGGCTACTACAGCTACGAACTTGGCACCTGGCATATCATCGTGCTCAACAGTGAGTGCGCGGAAGTCGCCGGCTGCAACGCAGGCTCGCGTCAGGAAAAATGGCTGCGTGCGGATCTTGCCGCGCATCCGACAGCTTGCACGCTTGCCTATTGGCACAAGCCGCTCTTCAGCTCCGGAGATAAACACGGCAACGACCCGGAGATCCAGCCGCTGTGGCAGGCGCTTTACGAAGCCAACGCCGACGTGGTGGTCAACGGTCATGACCACGACTATGAACGCTTCGCGCCGCAAGATCCCGACGCCAAACCGGACCCTAAGCGTGGCATCCGCGAATTCGTAGCGGGCACTGGCGGCAAGAATCACCGCCCTTTCGGCGCACCCAAGCCCAACAGCGAAGTTCGCAATGCCGATGCCTTCGGCGTTTTAAGACTCACGCTCAAGCCCGGCGGCTACGACTGGCAGTTCATTCCCGAGCCCGGCAAAGCCTTCACCGATTCCGGCAGCGGTGTCTGCCACTAAATCGAGAAGCGGCAACGAAGCTTCAAAAAGTTTCTCAGGCCAGCACAACACGGCAGGACAAAACGAATCGGAGAAACGATGAAAATCGCGGCAGCAATTCTGGCGGCAGTTCTAACTCTCTTCAGCGTGGGCGCGCCATCTCCCGGCTACCACATGGTCAAAAAAGTGCCTCTGCCAGGCGCTGGGGGCTGGGACTACCTCACCGTCGATGAAGCCGCCCGCCGCCTGTACATCGCCCACGCTACGCAAGTCGTGGTGGTTGACGCCGACTCCCTCGCGGTCGTCGGTAGTATCACGGACCTCGCCGGCGTGCATGGCGTCGCCGTCGCCCCCGAATTCAATCGCGGTTACATCACCGATGGCGGCTCCGATTCCGTTACTGTTTTCGATTTGAAGACTCTGGGCAAAATCGCCGACGTCAAGGTCGGGCAAAAGCCCGACGCTATCGTCTACGACCCCGCCTCCAAACGCGTCTTCGCCATGAACGGCGACGGCGACAGTTCCACGGCCATCAACGCCGCCGACAACAAAGTAGTAGGCACGGTGGCACTTGGCGGAGGGCCCGAATTCACCGTGGCTGATGGCCACGGCTCCGTTTTCGTCAACCTGGAAGAAAAGAACGAACTTCTGCGCATCGATTCCGCGACGCTTACGGTCACCAACCGCTGGCCCGTAGCTCCCTGCCAGGCTCCCTCCAGCCTTGCACTCGATAACGCCAACCACCGCCTGTTTCTCGGCTGCCGCAGTAAAGTGATGGCCGTTGTCAACGCGGAGACTGGCGCGGTGGTGGCCTCTTATCCCATCGGCGATCACGCCGACGCCACCCACTTCGATCCCGCCGCAAAAATCGCTTTCACCTCCACTGGCGACGGCAACATCTTTGCCTTCCACCAGGACTCTCCGGATGCCTACACCGCGCTGCCGGTAATTCCCACGCTGAAAGGCGCCAAAACCATGACCATCGACAAGAAAACGCAACGCCTCTTCGTGCCCGGACGTGACGGCAACCAGCTATTCCTGCTGGTTTTTGAACAGTGAGTTCCCGGTGATTTGCGCGGAACGCTAGAAACGCCCCGAACTTATTGGACTAAGGCAACTTCGCCAGACTCCTTAGGTCCCAATTTATTTCCTGACGTGGCCCCGATTAAATCCCCGAGCCTTCACCCCCAAATGAAACCAAATCCCCGCCGCGTCCAGAGCTGCGTGGCACGGCACATGCATGTAGACCCGATGAGTAAATTTCCGTCACTAGAATTATAAGACGTCTCTAATGAGGAGCAGGTCTGCTTCCTTTCGAGACAAATGGGAGTTCGACAGCGCGATGGAATCGTCGGCGAGGTTTTGTGTCGCGAATTTATTGTGCTGGAGACTAAGCGTTTAATCTGGAAAGGACTACCGGCAAGGCGTCATGCGATCCATTCGCGTCCTCGTTGTGGATGATTCGGTGGTCATCCGCAAGGTGCTTTGCGCGGCGCTGGCTGGCGACCCGGCGATTGAGGTGGTGGGCACCGCTGCCGACGGACGCATTGCGCTGGCAAAGCTGGCGCAGCTTAAGCCCGACCTTGTCACCCTGGACGTGGAAATGCCGGGCCTTTCCGGCCTCGAGACCATACCGGAAATTCGCAAGCTCTATCCCAAATTGCCGATCGTCATGTTCAGCACCCTTACCGAGCGCGGCGCCAGCAGCACGCTGGACGCCTTGTCCCTGGGCGCCAGCGATTACGTCACTAAGCCCAGCAACAGCGGAAGTTTGGAATTGACCATCGAAAAGATCAGGCGGGACCTGCTTCCCAAAATCAAAGCGCTGAGTGGCCGGGTGGCAATGCCGGAGAAATTGCCGCCGCCTCCGTCGCCCGTAACGAAGAACGGCCTTGCCGTGATGATCCCTCACGCGAACTTGCCCTTGGCGCCGCTGGTAGCCTCCGTGGCAGCGTCTCCGGCCGCCATGCTTCCGCGCCACTCCGGCCCGATTGATATTCTGGCGATCGGCGCTTCCACCGGCGGACCGAACGCCTTAGCCGATGTTCTGTCTGCCATTCCCCGCGACTTTCCCGTCCCGATCGTAATCGTGCAGCACATGCCGCCTCTGTTCACGCGCACTCTGGCGGAGCGCCTGGGGAAAAAATCGGTCATTCACGTGTGCGAGGGCCGACCGGGAATCAAGTTGCATGCCGGTGAGGCGTGGATCGCCCCGGGCGATTACCACATGACCGTGCGGCGGCACGGCCGCGAAGTAACCTTGGCTATGAACCAGGGGCCAGCCGAAAATTCCTGCCGCCCTGCTGTGGACGTACTTTTTCGTTCGGTGGCGGAGGTTTTTGGCGCCAGCACACTCGCCGTGGTCTTAACGGGCATGGGCTCGGACGGCGTGGCAGGGTGCGAAGCTGTCCGCCGGCGGGGCGGGCGCGTTTTTGTGCAAGACGAGGCCAGTTCCGTGGTTTGGGGCATGCCAGGACAAGTGGCGGCTGCGGGATGGGCGGACGCTATCTACCCGTTGCGCGCCATGGCCGCAGAGGTGGACCGTTCCATCCGTGCCAGCCGGTCATTTTCCATGGACACTGGCGGACTGGTGCCTAGCAAGACCGGCTGAAGTTCCGGGTTTTGTCTTGAAGGCGCGCTGTGTTCGGTGTGGATGCTGCAACCAAGAACAAGGTGACGAACGATGCCGGTGGAAACGCAGAAATTTTCTCCTACGGCCCCCAAAAAAATGGAGGAGCACGATCCTGTTTACCTGAAAATTCGCGACGTGGTGTATCAGGCGTGTGGGATTTATCACTCCGAGGAAAAGCTTTATTTGTTGTCGGGAGCCTGCAAACGCCGCATGCCCAACACCAAAGCGAGCGATGCGCGGCAATACCTGGAACTGCTCGGCGCTCCCGCCACCCGCCCGGTGGAAATGCGCGAACTGCTCAATGAGATCACCATCGGGGAGACCTGCTTGTTCCGCAGCCCTCCGCAACTGGCGGCGCTGCAAAACGTGGTCTTGCCGGAGCTCATTGCCGCGCGCTCCAAAATTGGGTTGCGCAAACTCAAGATTTGGAGCGCTGGCTGCTCCACGGGAGAGGAACCCTACACCCTGTCCATGTTTCTTCTGGAGCAAAGTGAGAAACTGCTCCGCGGCTGGGCTTTCGAGATTACCGCAACGGACCTGAACGATCGTTCCATCGAAACCGCCAAGGCCGGCATCTATGGGGACTATGCGCTGCGCAATACTTCCGAGCACTTCAAGCGCAAGTACTTCAAGTCTGTTGAGGGAGAAAAATTACAAGTCCGGGAGGAGGTCAAAGCGCCGATCACCTTCTCGCGCCTCAACCTGAGCGATGACAGCAAAATGCTGTTCGTAAAAAGCATGGATCTGATCTTTTGCTGCAACGTGCTGATCTATTTCGACGTGGCGTCGAAGCGCCGGGTAATCAGCCACTTCTACTCTGGTCTGCAAGCCCCAGGATATTTCTTTATGGGGCCCGCGGAGTCGCTCTACCAAGTGAGCGATCAATTCCGGCTGGTGCACCTGCCGGGAACCACCACGTACGTCAAGGCGCTTCCCGGGAGCACCGGGGCCAGCGTCGCGGGAGCATCCAAATCATGATTACCGCCGCAAACTTGGAACTTCGTAAGCGCGTGGAAAAACTCCGCGCGTTGCCTTCCTCGCCGGCGGTGCTGAAGCCGTTGCTGGAACTGTTGCGCCAGCCTGCGGACAACATTTCGCTGGAGCGCGTCGTGCAACTGGTTTCTTACGAGAAAACCATCGCCGCGCAGCTCTTGCGCATTGCCAATTCTCCCCTGTACGGACGCGCATCGCCTGCGGAGTCCATTCAAGCGGCGATTTCGACTCTGGGTATCCAGCGTATCGAAGACATCCTGGTGGGCAATTGCATCGGCAACCTCATCCCCCACGACAAGTGGGTGGTGGACCCCGGAGTATTCTGGCGCCATTCCTTTGGCTGCGCGCTGGTGTGCCGGGAATTCGCGGAGCGCATCGCTTATCCGGACATCGAAAAAGCTTACCTTGCCGGACTGTTGCACGATATCGGGATCATCGTAAATTCCCTGGCGTATACCGAGGACTACCGCGCGGTGCTGGCCGCCGCGGTGCAGACTGGTCGCCCGCTCGATGAGCAGGAACAGGAGACGCTGGGCTTCACACATTGCGACAGCGGAGTGCTCCTCGCGAAGACCTGGCAGCTGCCCGCAGCCATCGCCGAGGTGATTGAGTGGCATCACGACGTGACGCGCGGCCCGCAGGGGAATGCCCTGATCGCCATCGTGCACCTGGGTGATTTACTGTGCCGCCTGCGCGGGCTGGGTTATGGCTACGAAGAGTGGCGGGCTATCGATCTGCAAGCCGACGCCGCGTGGGTCGAACTCGCCAAACACCTGCCGAAAATCGCCGATATCGATCTGGCACGCTTTACGCTGGATCTGGACGCCTATGTCGTGCGCATCACCAGCCTGGTGGATGAAATTTTTTCGCCCGCGTAACGGTGTGAAGCAAAGCGCAAATGAGCGAAGCCGCTGATTCAGGCCTGCTCTAGCTTTCAAATACCGTCAGATTTACAGGACTAGTGTTTTGCACTTGGATCAAATGCTTCCGGCGGGTCCAGGTAACATTGCTTCCAGAAGTTTTCCTTAGACAGCGTGCCGTCCGCCATCCCTTCCACGCTCGCTAGCGTGGCGCCGATAATTCCGCCATCGGCGGAATCATAAATAACCACTACCCCTTCGACTGCCACTCCGTCCTCGGGAGTGAACTTCTTGAATAGCGTGGCCGCGAAGGAAAGTTTGGCGCGCGCATCGGTCTCGGCGGCCACCTGCGATGCCGGCTGCACGGTGTAAATCTTCACTCTTTTCCCTTTCAAATTTTCCCAGTCACCGGGAAATAGACTGACCTCCTCCCGCTCGATCTGAAACGGCGCGCGGCTTTTGGCCCCTTCGGCCTCTTCCTGAGCTTTCAGCCGCGCCTCGATAAAATCCGTCAATTCCACGCTGCTGCGCTTCACGTAGCCGCGCGAGACTCCCGATATTCCCACATGCAGCCAGGCTCCATCGGCATCCAGGTATTCAAACTCATCGCCGGCTGCCGCCAGGAAGAGGACCCGCGCTCCTTCCGCCGGCCGCGCGGTCACCGGAGTTCCGGACTTCTTCACCGCCACCAGGTTCAGCGGATGCGCCTGGTTTTTCTGCACTTCTTGCAGATTTTCCAGCTGTGCACTCAACTCCTGTTCGCGCTTCTCATTGTCTTCGCGTCTTGTGCGCAGGGCTTTCAATTCGTCGTTGGGAAGCGGGCCGCTCGGCGCGCCACTGTTCGTCAATTGCGAAACGCCCGGCACGCCGGACAGGTCGAGCTTGGCCCTGGGCGCCACAATCCCCGAGCTCGCCGTCCCGGAAACCCGCAAGGCGCCCGGCCGAGCGGTGCCCAATTTTTCGTCCAGCCGGTCCAGTAGATCGAATTCCAGCCGGCCATTTGAGGGCAGCACCTCGTAGCCGGATTTGGATGGGTCGCTGTCGGCGTACCACGCGGTGATTTTCGCGGAGACTTGCGCGACGGTGCCGCCCCGCGCGCCGGTGCCGGGAAACAACTGGATCTCCAATTGATAGAAAGCGCGTTCGTAGTGCGTGATGGGCTTGGGCGTCTGTGCCACGAAGCCATCGACGATTGGCAGCTTTTGTCCTGCATAAGCGCCCATTTCTTTCAGCGCCTGATCCACTTCGGCTTTCGTTTTTGGATACGTCCGGGCATAAGGCATCGCCTGGGCGCGCGCGTGTCCCGCGCCTGCCAGCGCCAGCGCAAAAAGTGCGGCCGCTGCCGCAACAATTCGTTTTTTTCTTCCACTTAGAATGGTTCGCTTCAAGGAAGGGGTTCCAATTGAGCCTCGGCAAGCCAGCCGCGTTGTCCGTCCGGCGCTTCCACGCCCAGCCAATGCGGTGTGACAATCACTACCACCACCTCTGTATATGCCGCCATGGGCCGAATGGTTGCCGCCTCACGAAAAGGCGCGGCCTTTAGATCCGCACCAGGAGCCTTTACCCGCCGGTCCACCTCGCGTCGCAGCTTCATTACGCGCTCTTGTAAATCTTTCACGCCCGCTTCGGCTTGCGCCAGCCGCGTCGCTTCATCTTCGCGCTGATGAATGTAGGTTTGCCTAACAAGCTCCGCGCTATCTCGCCGCCGTTGCAAGTCCGCGGCCTCCTGCTCGTCAAACTGAATCGCCAGCAAGCGCTCGTGAATCACCTTATACTCCGCGGCTTCGACGGTGCCGTCGGATTGGTGATATACGCGGTGCGCATCTTCCACGTAGATGGCGTCAATGCGCAGCCGGCTGCGATCGGCAGTTACGGGGATCAACACAAAGCGCACCACGATGGTGCCTTGATCGGCGCTCTCCAGGAAATGCCGTGGTGCGATGGCTTTGGGACGCACTTTAAAGAACACCTGGCCCCCTCCGGTCCACTCCGGGAAAAACTTGGAGCTCTGTTCCAGAGTGGCGCCGGTCAATATAGGGTCTTTGTCGAAGATGTACGTTCCGTGGATGGTCTGGTCTTCCAAGTCGTACTTCAATGCATCCAGCACGTCACGGGTGGAACCTTCCAGGTCCTTGACGAGGCCCGGACCTTCCACGCGGTCTTTGGCGTGCGTCCCGGCTTGTGCGGTCAACGCCAGCATCCCCAAGAGCGTCGCGCGCCGCAGTCGCCTGCTTACAATGTTGCGTTTGATGTTGCGTTGGCCTAAGGACATGATCGTCGTGGTGGCTCGGGCGAAGAACAAACTCTCCGTCCCCGTAAGTATCGCTATTTGTTCCTCACTGTCAAATCTGAACTCCGAACCACCGCCGGAATGGGCATTGCTCGCCGGAACGAAAATATTTTTGCATTTGAATAAGAAAAGTCTTGCATTCGGCTTTTTCCGGAGTTAGCATCCGCGACGGTTCAGGGACTTGAGGAGTTGGCGTCTCTATTTCTACGGAAAGAGGGGCTCCGATCTTCTATGGGCGAATTGTCACCACTAACCTTCGGTAGTGCGGACGATGCAATGGCGCGTCAAACGCCCATTGTTTCATGTCCATCCCCACGTACTCTCAAGTCTCTCGCCGCCCGATCTAGCACACTTCGATTTTCCAAGTGTTTCGCAATCCCCTTGTCAGGAGGCGATATGTATTCTGGCAGCTCGCTAAATCTTTCGCGGAGGGTCGCGCGATTCGCTCCCCTCCTATTGAGCGCGGCCCTGGTGCTGACGTTTGTTTTGTTGGATGCCGGTCCCGCCTCAGCCGCGCCGCTCTCTGCCGTTAAGGTGAACGCCCTCCCAGCCTTCGCGCGGAAATACGGCATGCCCTGCTCCTCCTGCCATGTGGCTTGGCCGATGCTGAGTCCCTTTGGACAAGCCTTCAAGGACAACGGCTATCAGATGGGCAACGACCGCGATGCCCCCATTTTCCAGAGTCCGGCCTATTGGCCGGTCACTTTCCGCATCACGCCCATTTGGCACCGCGAGAATACCAATCTTGCCGCGGTCGACGATCCTACCAGTACCAGCGGGGGGCAGGTTGAGCGCAATGTAACCGTTCACGGATTCGATTGGAGCGGACTTGATTTCCACACCGGCGGCACGTTGGCAAAAAACGTCTCCTTTTATGTCTTGCCTTCCTCGGACAACACCGGTGCATTTCACTTTGAAACTGTTTTTGCGCGGCTCGACAATCTGGCCGGCACCAGCTGGCTTAACGTCAAGCTTGGCAAATTTGAACTCGACAATCTGTTGTCCGAAAAGCGCATTCTCACCCTCACCAGCGTTTCCGGCGTTTATACCAACTATCACTTTCAGCCCGCCACCGAGAACAACGGTCTCAACCTCGCTTTTCCGCAATTTAGTTTTGGGATTGGCGACAACCAGGTGGGCGTGGAAGTGATGGGGCACTCCAAGGATGACCGCACCCGTTATTCCGCCTCGCTTTTGAGTGCAAATGACGGTCAGCCGGGGTTGCCCACCAGCCGCGCCTATAACGGCTTCTTTACCGTCAGCCAGGCCTTTCAGGCCGGGAGTCTCGGGCTGCAGCGCATCGGTTTCTTCGATTACATCGGCCAGGCGCCCACGTATTTTCAGTACACCAGCGGCGGCCTGGGTAATGCCGCCAACGGGCTCCCCGGTACGGGTGTCGGCAACAAGAGCTTTTATCGCGCGGGGTTGATCGGCCAGTTCTTCATCAAGAAGTTTGACCTCACGGCCATGTACTTTCACAGCTCTGACAACAAATATCTGGCCACCGGAACTCCCGCCGATGGCTCTGTGCCACTCCCGACCGGCGCCAAAAATGCCACTTGGAACGGCGCTTTGTTTGAAACCCATTTCATGTACAACCCGCAGTTCATCATCATTCAACGTGTGGAGCTAGTGCGCATGTCGCAGCAGGCTCTGCCGATCGACCGCACCAACGGCTACATTCCCGGTGTGAGCGTGCCCTC
>DATFYV010000377.1:0-2699 GCA_035314845.1 Candidatus Acidiferrum sp. | reverse complement strand
CATGCTGAATTTGCCGAAACGCAGTTCCAACCGTCGTTCCGGCAGCGTGCTGAACAGCGCGTATTGATTCCGCCGTTGCGACTGCTTCCCGCCGCCCAGCGGAATGATCTGGTGCCACATCAAGCGCGCGATGTACGGGGCCTTGCTCAGCGAAGGATTGCGCACCACGTCCAGATTCGTCGCGCCAGCCAGCCCAAGGGCCTCGCCAATTCCATGTCCACCGGTCTCTTGCACATCGCACAGCAACTCCGCGGTGCTCGTCAGCCGCAACCCGGTATACAGCGTCAACACCCGCGACGTCGCATCCTGTGCCTCTGGCGTGAGGCTGTTCTTTCCCTGATACGGCGAATGAAACGCCGGGTGCCATTGCGAAACGAAATTGGCCTGCCCGGAAATCCAAATCCGGTCCGACTCCGGATGCGGCAGCATCGCCGGCGCGTCATCGCCCTCATCCGCCGGAGCATCCGCATTCGCGTCCGCCGCCGGCGGCGTGGCAGTTGACGCCTGCGCGCCAGCCCCCTGCGCCCGCGCCGCGCCGGGCGCGCCCAGCATCAGGAAGAAAAAAACGCTCAGCAGAAACACGCCGTTCCGGCCACCGCAGATTGGGGAATATCTCGTCATCGACCTTTTTCCCGAGGATTCGCGCCCCCGCGCCGCGGGACGCGCAGCAGCATAGCCGCGGCACATTACAGTTTGATGTACTGCGGGTTCCGCGCATCAGGAGCGCCCGATGATGATATTAAGCATGGTTAATTCCGTTTGTAAAGCATTGTTAACTGGCTCTGGCGAAAACCGCTCGCCAGCGTCGGCTGGTTTCCCGCGCTGCGTGCCATGCCCCCCTAGCGCTGCCGGAGCCTTAAGGCTATTGACCGCCACCTTCTCCCCGCGCGCCCCTTGCTCTTTTGTGACCAGCCTCTTCAGTCCGGCCAGCTGCGGTCCCGAAGGCCCATCGCTCTCCACTGTCAGTCGCGAGCGAGATCACACTGACTTCGAAAGAAACGTGCGCGCCGGCCCAAAAATGTGTATCTTGACTCCACGAAATGGCATCAGAACCTTGCGCCATCCGCGCAAACCAACACGGAGCACACGGGTGATCGAACGCCAGACAAATCTTCCGCTGATCCTGCTGATAATTTTCTTCGCCGCACTTTTCGGCGCCCCAAGTGTCCGCGCGCAGGCCGGCCCGGTGGAGGGTGAAGCGGAATACCAAATCTTCACCAGCGGCGGCCATGGTATCAACGGCAGCCAGATGGACGATGGCGTCTTCAACGTCGGCGCGCGCTTCGGCCTGGTACTCACCGCCCCGCACGGCCCCGGCTTCCTGCAAGGCCGCCTCGAATACGCACTGAGCGTCCTACCTCTTTACTGCGTCACGCAAAAAAACGGCACCGCTTGCGGAGGCGGCGTCGACCCCTTCGCTTTCAAATGGATTCTCTCCAAGCCGCGCAACGTGGCCCCGTACTTCGAAATCGGCGGCGGTACCCTCTTCACCAACATGAAAACTCCGCCGGGCACCTCGCAAATTAACTTCACCACCGGCGGCGCGCTGGGCCTGCACTTCCTGCAAAGCAAACACAATATCAGCGCCGAAATTCGTTTCCAGCACATCTCCAACGCCGGTATGACCAAACCCAACCCGGGCATTAACACCATCCAACTGCGCATCGGCTTCGGCTGGTTCAGCCAAAGACATAAGTCGTAGTGGCGGGTCTTTTAGACCCGTTCTTTTGACTTTGCCTTTCCCCTCCACTCCGCTGCCGCCCAGCTAAACATCCGGCAAAACCACGGGTCTAAAGACCCGCCACTACAACCGCGGGGCAGCCTCATGCTAAGATGTGTGTTGCAGTTGTATCTAACTCTTTATTAATAGAACTGATCGCGATCCATGCCCACGCATCGCAAGATCGCCCGCCTCTCGCCGGAACATTATTTCGGGCACCAGGCTTATGCCATCACCCTCGTTTGCGATCGACGCCAGCGCTTACTGGAAGAATTCCAGGTCGCGCAATCGCTTCTGACAACCCTCTTCGCCTGTGCGGCCGAGCACTCCTTCATGCTGCACGCCTGGTGCGCCATGCCCGATCACCTCCACCTCTTAGCCGAAGGCGCCTCGGATTCATCCGACCTTCGGGAATTCGTCCGTCTCTTCAAACAACGCACCGCGTTTGCATATCGCAAGATTTATGGGCGCCCCTTGTGGGAACTGAGCTACTACGACCACATCCTGCGCCCGGGCGAACCGGTCGAGCAGGCCGCCGCCTACATCTGGCGAAATCCCGTTCGCAAAAAACTCTGCCTTGATCCCGCCGCTTATCCCTTCTCCGGATCCCAAACCATCCCCTGGATGCGCCCGCTCACTTGTAGTGGCGGGTCTTCAGACCCGTGCTTTTGACTTTGACCTTCCACGAGGTGCCCCCCGGGCAAAAACCACGGGTCTGAAGACCCGCCACTACAAAAACACCTTCCACACTTTCAGCGTGACATATTTTTTACACCGCTCCAATTGGCAACCCTCCACACAAGGCGTACCATTGGTTGCCGAGGAACCCACAAATGAAGCTGACCGCTATCCTGATCGCCGCTATCGCCTTAGTCGCCGTGGCACTCTTTCTGCGCACCGCGCGCGCGGACAACAAAGCTCCCGAAGTCGGCGCCCCAGCTCCGGACTTCACCTTGAATTCGCAGGAAGGCAAACCTGT
>DATFYV010000376.1:0-6336 GCA_035314845.1 Candidatus Acidiferrum sp. | reverse complement strand
ATGTCGCCTTTGTTGTCGGGGTTGTAGTGGCGGATGCCGCTCAGGTGATTCAAGAGTTCGCGGGTGGTGATGGGGGCTTCTTTCTGCGGGAAGGCCGGGCAATACTTTTGCACGGGGGCGTCGAGGTCGAGCTTGCCGCGTTCGTAGAGTTGCAGGATGGCGGTGGCGGTGATGGGCTTGGAGACGGAGGCCAGGCGGAAGAGGGTGGCGGAGGTGACGGGGACGAAATTTTCCAGATCGGCCATGCCGAAGCCCGCGGACCAGGAGGGCTGGCCGTTGAGGACCACGGCGACGGCGAGGCCCGGGGTGCTGGTTGCGGCCATGAAATCGGAGGCGGCTTGGGAGATTTGGGATTGTTTCTCCTTGGAGAGGTCCTGGGCGCGGAGGCCGCTGGCGGTCAGAGAGAGGACGGCCAGTGCAATGCATATGCGGCGCAGAGTACGGAGCATGAGTGCGGCCCTCACGAGAAATAGGGGATAGCTGACTTGGCGCTCGGCAGTTTACCCCGAAAAGGCGGGTTCAGGGAGCACAGCCTCTTAGCTGGGGTTGGTCTATCGTCGCGCCATAGCTCCGACCCACACGCTAGGTCCCTAAAATTGAATGCGCGAAACGGATGCAAGAGTGCGAGGGTTTGCGCGCTGTGGACTGGATGCCGCTGCTCGCGTTTGTGTGGTGTTTGCGCCAACCCCCGGGGTGGCGGAAAGCGTTGACCCGGGGAGTGCCGGGTACTTACCATGGAGAGATGAAGGACCGAGCCCTGCCAGCCGCAGCCAAGCCAAGCCGGAAATTAGCTTTGTTCGTCGCTGTGCTGGCATGCCTGGCGTTTGGATGCGACGACGCCGCCAGACGGCCAGCGCAGGCGCGGGTTCCGGCGTCGGCACCGGCGTATACAGACCCGGCCCCAGCAGGTGATGCCCGGGCGACGCCAGGCAGTTCCGCGTCGTGGCAGGAAATGCCCGATGGCACTGCGCTGCCGCTGCGGAACCCGACGGCGCGGCCGACGATATCGCTGCTGCCCGCGGTGTTGAGCAGCAGGGAATATCTGGTGCAGCGGGTGGAGGAGAAGTTCGCCGCGGGAGAGCAAAATTACAAGGCGGGGCATCTGGAGGCGGCGCGCAAGGATTTTAATGACGCGGTGGATTGGATGCTGGAGAGCGGATACGACCCGGCCAGCGATGGGCGTTTGAACGAGCTGTTTCACCGCGTGGTGGATACGGTATACGGCGAAGAGCTGCAGGCCTTTCACGCGGGGGATGGTTTTAGCGAGCCGCCGGCGGTTCCCGCGCCGATTGATGAAGTGGCGGAGATGACCTTTCCCGTGGATCCGCGACTAAAAGACCGCGCGGAGGAGTCGGCGAAAAATATTTCGCACGACTTGCCGCTGACGGTGAACGATGAAGTGCTGTCGTTTTTGAATTTTTTCCAGACCACGCGGGGCAAGGCGATTGTGGAGACGGGTTTGCGGCGGGCGGGGCGCTATCGCGAGATGATTTCGCGGGTGTTGCGCGAGGAAGGGGTTCCCCAGGATTTGATCTACCTGGCGCAGGCGGAAAGTGCGTTTCAGCCGCTGGCGCTGTCGCGGGCGGGGGCCCGGGGGATTTGGCAGTTCGTGGCGTGGCGCGGGAATGAGTATGGATTGCGGCACACCTGGTGGGTGGACGATCGTCAGGACCCGGAAAAAGCCACGCGCGCCGCGGCGCACCATTTAAGAGATTTGTACGGCATGTTTGGGGACTGGTATCTGGCCATGGCGGCCTATAACTGCGGGCCGGGCAACGTGCAAAAAGCCGTGGAACGCACGGGGTACGCGGACTTTTGGGAGCTGTACCGCCGCAACGTCCTGCCCAAGGAGACCAAGAACTATGTTCCGATCATCCTGGCGCTGACGCTGATCGCCAAGGACGCCGCGCACTATGGCATTCACGCGGAGCCCGATCCTCCCGTGCCGTTCGAGGTGGTGAAGCCCGGGCGGGCTATTGATTTGCGCCTGGTGGCGGAGACGATCGACGTGGATGTGGAGACGTTGCATGCGCTGAATCCGTCTTTGTTGCGCCTAGCGACGCCGGATGACCCGGCGTTTGAGATGCGCCTGCCCCCGGGAACGGCGGCGAAATTCTCCACGGAGATTGCGGATATTCCGCCGGACAAGTGGGTGAGCTGGCGGCGGCATCGCGTGGCGCCTGGCGAGACATTGTCGTCCATCGCCAAGAAGTACCGAGTAACGCCGACGGCGATAGCGGAAGCCAATAATCTGGAACGCGGCAGCACACTGGATCCCGGAGATAAGCTGATTATCCCTGCAGCCCAGGCGCAAGCGGAAGCCGCGCGGCGGCTAGTGAGCTACCGGGTGCGCAAGGGCGATACGTTTCTGGGGATTGCCGACCGCTTCAGTGTGACGGCGGAAGACTTGAAGAAATGGAACCGGCTGAAGGCCGACCGGGTTAGCCGCGGGATGGTCTTGCGGATTTACACCGTCGGCGGAGCTCCGGAAGCCGCGCCTGCGGGAGGCCGGGCGCACAGCCGGGCGAAGTCCGGGAAAAAGCCGCAACATGCGGGTACGGCCGCGGCGCAGGCGGGCACAGCGTCACCGGCGCACAACTGAGCGAAGAAATCCGCGCAGGGAGGCTGGACATGCGCGCAGGCGGCTTGGTTACGGCCCGGACCTGCGGATATTGCCTTTTTTCCGCGCCCGCGCCGCGGAATGCTTGACAAAGACCGCGCGAATGCTATAACAACGCGGAAGGCTTTTGTAACCTTGCAGGAGCGCCGGCGAGGGGTGCAGCGTCTCCCAGCGGCCGGGCAGCACCAGAGAATCGATGTACGCGGGACCTAATCTGCCCCTGGGGAGGATGGCATGGATTTCGAGAAAGATAGTTTTGAAGAGGATAGCGAGCTGGCACCCATCGAGGACGAAGAAGAGTTGGGCGTAGAGGCCGACGAGCTGGGAGACACGGAAGAAGAAGAGTTGATTGTGACCGAGGAAGAGGGCGAGGAAGCTGCGCCGCGAGTCAAAACCACGGTAAAGGATGCGGCCAAGGCCGCGCCGCGGGTGTCCGCCCCTCCGGTGGCGCGCGCGGCGTCTCCGGCCAAGAAGGTGGCGCCCAAGAAAACCACTCCCAAGAAAGCAACGAAGAAGAGCGCGCCCAAGAAAGCCAAAAAAGCGGCGGGCAAAGGCAAGACGAAAAAGTCCGCCAAGAAGCCCGCGAAAAAAGCCGGCAAGAAGAAACGCCGTTAGCGTGGCCGAACATCGGCTGAAAGAGTTCGTAATGCCAAGCCCCGGAAGGTTCCGGGGCTTGGCCTGTTTTAGGGGCCATGTGGTTCGAAGCGAGACGGAGGGGGCTGGAAGAAGGTTCCCGATTGGCGCGCAGAGTGTTCTCGAATCGGGAAAGTTTGCCTCGTGGCCGCCAGTGCCCTTGCCCTAAATCGCAAGTGCCGTTAGCATAACGCCAGGCGGAAGACGCTATGTTGCGGGCACTGGAGCAGATACGTCGGATGCGCGGCGGGGCGCAGTCGCACTTGATGCACTGCTCGGACGGGCACTACTACGTCGTAAAGTTCCAAAACAATCCGCAGCACAGCCGGGTGCTGGTGAACGAATTGCTGGGAACGAAGCTGGCGGCGCGGTTGGGGCTGCCGACGACGCCGGTGGCCGTGGTGGAAGTTTCCGAGGAGCTGATCCGTCTGACACCCGAGCTGTGTGTTGAACTTCCCCGGTCGCGCATTCCATGCCAGCCTGGGCTGCAGTTCGGTTCGCGTTTTCCGGGTGATCCGCGGCGCATGACCCTGCACGATTTTCTGCCGGACGAGCAACTGCGCGCGGTGGCCAACCTGCACGAGTTTGCGGGCATGCTGGTGTTCGACAAGTGGACCTGCAACACCAACGGGCGGCAGACGCTGTTTTACGTGCGCGCGGACTGGTCGGCAAACGATCGGCCCGCGGGGGGCCCCGCGCCGCACTCCGCGCCGCCGCCGGCGGTGCTGGGGGAGATCGGGCTGGCCGGTGACCCGGCCGAGGCGCGCGAGTTGGTGTACGAAACCAGGATGATCGATCAGGGGTTCTGTTTTAATGCCGGAGAGTGGACGTTTCCGGATGCGCCGCTGCGGGGCTTGTATACGCGCAACCGCGTGTATCAGGGCGTGACGGGCATGGAATCGTTTGCCCCCTGGCTCACGCGGCTCGAAAAAGGGCTGGGCGAAAAAGTGCTCGATGAACTGAGCCGGGAGATTCCGCCGCAGTGGTACGCGGACGATTACGACGCCCTGCTGCGGCTGCTCGAGCAGTTGCACCGGCGGCGGTCGCGGGTAGAGGAATTGATTTTGGGGGCCAAGAAATCCAGCCGCCAGCCCTTTCCCAATTGGGTGTAGGAGTCGCCAGGAATGGCCGCCGAAACCGTTAGCAGCAACCACGCACAGATGGAAAAGACATATGTCTACCGCGTGCTGCGCTACACGCCGAATCTGGTGCGCGACGAGTGGGTGAACATCGGGGTGCTGCTGTACGACCCGCAAACGTCGGAACGCCGGCTGCGTCTGATCGAGGAGCCGGAAGAGTTTCGCCGCGTAAGACGGATACACCCGCAGGCCGACGAGGATCTGTTGCGCGCGTTGCGCGACGATCTGGAAAATCGTTTTGTGGAGTATGCCGCCAACAGCGCCGGGTACGATTCCGGCCCGGCTGGCGCGAAGCCCACCGCCTGGCAGCAGTTGTTGCACAAATGGGACGATACGCTATCGAATGCCCTGCAACTCGCGCCGCAGAAAGCGGTGCTGGCGGGAGACCTGGACGCCGAATTGGAGCGCTTGTATGCCGACCACGTGGCGCCGGAGCGGACTCCGGGGCGCGTGGGAGCGCCGGGCTCGCGAGCGGGCATGCGGCATTACTGCGGCCAGGTGTTTCGCCAGGCGCAGATCTGGAACCGCCTGGAAAAATCCGTGCGCGCTGCGCCGTACACCTTTCCCGGAGATCCCATGCGCATCGACTACAGCTACCGGCGCAACGGCACGCGCGGCTTCGTGCAGACGTTGTCGGTCACGCGCTCTCCCACGGACGCCAAGCTGCTGGCCTACACCGCCGAACGTATCGCCGCCAAATCCGAACTGGGAACGGAATTTGCGGCCGTGACCGATGTGGAGTTGCTGTCCAAAAATGAACGCCACCAGTTCGTGGGCGAAACCTTGCGTTCTGCGGGCATTGAGCCGGTGCCGCTCGACAATTTCGCGGTGTGGGTAGCCAAATTGAAGCCGCTGCTGCGCGTGCAGTAACCCGCGGCCTTGCGGGCTACAGCAGCGGCTCGCTCCAGTTTTCCAACGCTTCTTTCACTTTGTGCAGGAATTGATGAGCGATGGCGCCGTCCACGACGCGGTGGTCGTAGCTCAGGGTCACATAGCACATGGAGCGGATGGCGATCGAATCGTTGATCACCACCGGGCGCTTTTCGATGGCGCCGAGGCCCAGGATGCCCACGTTGGGCTGGCTGATTACGGGCAAGCCGAAGAGGCCGCCAAAGACGCCGGGGTTGGTAATCGAAAAGGTGCTTTCCTGAACTTCCTCGGGCTTCAGTTTTTTCGTTCGCGCGCGCTCTGCCAGGTCGTTCATGGTGCGCTGGATGCCCAGAATATTTTTTTCGTCGGCATGTTTCACTACGGGTACGAGCAGACCCCAGTCGAGGGCCACGGCAATGCCGATATTAATTTCCTTGTGCAGGACAACGTTGGTGCCATCGAGGGAACTGTTCAATGTGGGAAAGGCGCGCAAGCCGGCGACCGCGGCCTTGACGAAGAAGGGCATGAAGGTCAGCTTGGTGCCGTTGCGCTTCTCGAACTCGTCCTTGGACTTGGCGCGCAGGGCCGCGATCTTGCTCATGTCGATTTCGTCCACCGAGTACACGTGGGGCGAGACGCGTTTCGAAGCCAGCATGTGTTCGCCGATGCGCTGGCGCATGACGCTCATGGGTGAAACTTCGTAGTCGCCGAAGTACAGCTTTTCGCGGGGCACGGCGGATTCAAATGCCACGTGCGCCTGGCCACCGGAACTTATAGGAGGAGGGGCTGGGGCCGCGGGCCGCAAAGGCGCAGGGCGCGCTGGAGTTGCCGGGGCCTCGTAGGCTTCCTCGAGTTGCTCTTCGGTTTCTTCCTCATAGTGCGCGGGCGAGCCTGCGGCGCTTGCGCCTCCTCCGGCGATTGCCGCCTCAATATCCTGTTTGCTGATACGCCCACCGGCGCCCGTGCCGGCGATGGTGCTGAGATCGATGCCGTGTTCCTTGGCCATGCGGCGCACCAGCGGCGAACTGTGAATGCGCGCGCCATCCTTGGCAGCCGCGGCCGGAGCCGCGTGTG
>DATFYV010000375.1:0-3288 GCA_035314845.1 Candidatus Acidiferrum sp. | reverse complement strand
TCCTGCGCGAACAATGCGGATCCTGAACGTCACCGAAACCTACGCCCCTTTTCTCGAATTCGGCGGCCCGCCCGTAAAGGTCCACGCTCTCGCCCAGCGCCTCGCGCAGCGCGGTCATCAGGTTTCTGTGCTCACGGCCGACTGGGGCCTCGAATCCCGCTTGCATTCCCTCGCTCCCGATCTCCGCCCCGAACGCTCCCCCTTCGGCTGGCGCCTCACCGAAGGCAGCGTGCAATCCATCTACCTTCCAACCTGGCTGCGCTATCACGCCGTCAGTTGGAACCCCGCGGTAAAACGCTATTGCCGCGCCCGCCTGGCCAATTTCGACGTCGTGCATATCTTCGGCCTGTACGACCTCCTTGGCCCCGCCGTCGCCGCCGCCTGCCGTGCCAAGGGCCTGCCTTACGTCGTCGAGCCCATCGGGATGTTTCTTCCAATTGTGCGAAATTTTGCGCTGAAACGGATGTATCATCTGCTGCTAGGCGGTCCACTGCTTGGGGGTGCAAGCGCACTGATTGCCACCTCCGAACAGGAAGCAGCGGAATTGGCCGCTGGCGGCTTGCCGCGCGACAAAATCGTGCTGCGTCCGAACGGTGTAGCTGCGCCTACTGCGTGGCCCACCAATGGCTCGTTCCGCGCGCGCCTCGCGATTCCGCGCGAAGCTTTGCTCGTGCTCTTTCTAGGCCGTTTCTCCGCCAAGAAAAGCCCGGACCTGCTGCTCGACGCGTTCGCGAAATTGCCCGCTAGTTTCGGAGGAAACGAAGTGCACCTCGCATTCGCCGGACCGGACGAAAGCCCGATGCAAGCGCGCCTAACGCAGAGCGCCGCACAACTCGGTGTCTCCGCGCGCGTGCATTTTCCCGGCCCCATTTTCGGCGACGAAAAATGGGCCGCTTACCGCGATGCCAGCGTCTTCGTTCTCCCCTCGCAAAATGAAAATTTCGGCAACACCGCCGCGGAAGCCGTGGCCGCCGGCACTCCCGTGGTGGTCACGCAGCAATGCGGCATCGCTCCGCTGCTCAAGGATCGCGCCGGTCTCGTGGTGCAACACGACGCCGCTGAAATTGCCGCCGCCATTTCGCTGCTGCTCAGCGATTGCCAGACCCACGATCGTCTCAGCGCCAATTGCGCTACAGTAGCCTCAGAATTGGGATGGGAACTTCCCGTCCGCCAAATGGAAAATCTCTATGCCGGGCTAATCGCAAGAACCCCGGCGGAAACGCCTGTTTCTCCGGAGTAGCTGCGTTGCCGACGCCTCGCCATCGCATGTTTCGCGCCACCTGGTGGACCAGTAATGGTCTGCTGGCGCTCTCCTTTATCGCCCTGCTCTACTCCGCGGGATGGGAATATTCCGTTCGCCAATATCTCAAGGGCTTCTCCGACGCCGTGGTCCCCGCCGTTGCCAGCCCCGAGCAAAGAGTCGATTCCATCCTCACCTGGATGCGCAGCGGCGCTCCTCGCCCAATGGCCGCCAACCCCGAAGAACTCTCCAAGCGCGATCCAGAGACCACCCTCAACTATCAGCAACTGCTCGCCGTCTGCGGCACCGCCACCAATGCCTTCCTAAACCTTTCCCGCAGCGCCGGCCTCACCGCGCGCCGCCTACTCTTGCTCGCCCCGGATCGCAGCACCAAGCACGTCGTCGCCGAGGTGCAGCTCGACGACCGCTGGGTCATCGTAGATCCCACCTATCGCGTGATCATGCACGACCCGCAGGGCCATTTGCTCACCCGCCAGGATTTGAAAGATCCCCGAGTCTTCGCACAGGCCATCAGTCTCGTTCCCGGCTATCCCCAGGCTTACAACTACACGAGCTACGCCCATGTACGCATCGCACGCCTCCCTCTCCAGGGTCTCGGCCTGCGCAAAGCTCTCGATTGGGCCTATCCCGGCTGGGACGAAGCCTTCGACTGGAGCCTGCTCCTCGAACGCGAATCCTTCTTCGCGCTGGTGACTTCCGCCAGCCTCACTTTGCTTTTCCTGCTGCTGCGCGCCTACCTCGGCTGGTACGCCGATCAGCGCCTCAAAATCCCGCGCTTCCACTTCCGCGAACACTTTATTCGCGCCGCCGCCACCTTCTTTTCCACCCCGGAGATCGAACGCTAGCGTGTGTGGTATCTGCGGCGTCGCGTTCGCTACACGCACCGCCGAGGCCGAAGCGCGCGTGCGCGCCATGGCCGCCGCGATGCATCACCGCGGCCCCGATGAAGACGGCTTCCTAATCGGCGAACCCCGCGCCCCGGGCCTGGCCCTCGGCATGCGCCGCCTCAGCATCGTCGATCTTCCTGGCGGCCACCAACCAATCTGGAACGAAAATCACGACGTCGCCGTGGTCTTCAACGGCGAGCTGTACAACTATCGCCAGCTCCGCGACCGCCTGACCACTTGCGGCCACCGTTTCGCCACACAATCCGACACCGAAGTCCTCGTACATGCCTGGGAAGAGTGGGGCGAAGACAGCCTCGGCGAACTCCGCGGCATGTTCGCCTTCGCCTTGCTCGATCTGCGCGAACGTTACGCCATAGCTCCGATTCTCTTTCTCGCGCGCGATCCGCTCGGCATCAAGCCTCTCTACTACACGCAAACCACGGAAGGTTTTGCCTTCGCCTCCGAAGTCCGCGCCCTGCTAGCCGCCGACCCTTCGCTCAAAAAACTCTCCCACGACGCGCTCACTTCCTACCTGCTGTTCGGCAGTGTCTCCGAACCTGTCACCATGCTCGAAGGCGTCTTCTCTCTCCCCCCCGGCCACCGCATGCTCTTGCATGTCCCCGACCGCCGCCGCACACCCCGCGCCCGTCCCTGGTGGGACTGTGCGCAATCCCCCTCCGCGCGCGATCCCAAAAAAATCCGCGATCTTGCCACGGCCGCGCACCGCTTGCGTCCGCTACTCGAAGACGCCGTCACCTCTCACCTCGTCGCTGACGTTCCCGTGGGTCTCTTCCTCTCCAGCGGCCTCGACTCCAGTGCCATCGCCGCCCTCGCCGGCAAAGCGCACCCCGGCATTCGCAGCTTCACGCTAACCTTTCCCGGAACGCCCTACGATGAAGCGGAACTGTCCGCCGTGGTAGCTGCGCACTGTAAGACCCAGCATCAAGCCGTCCCGCTCGATGGCCAAGCCATGCTCTCCCGCCTCGACGAAGCCTTCAGTGCCCTCGATCAGCCCACCATGGACGGCATTAACACCTACTTCGTAAGCTGGGCCGCCCGCGAAGTCGGCCTAAAAGTCGCCCTCTCCGGCCTCGGCGGTGACGAACTCTTCGCCGGTTACCGCACCTTCACTGACGTTCC
>DATFYV010000374.1:0-9744 GCA_035314845.1 Candidatus Acidiferrum sp. | reverse complement strand
GTGTGCAGATCGACGATGTCGATGGTGCGGCCGTCGGTGCCGGGTTTGCCGACGCCGGAGTTGCCGTAGATGGGAACATAGGCGAATTTGTGGTCGGGAGAGGCGACGACTTCGTGGCCGTTTACGCCGACTTCGACTTTTCCGAGCGTGGCGTGCGTGGCGAGGTCCAGCAAGAGCAGAGTATGGTCGCCTTGATTGGCGACAACGAGAAATCCCGGGCTCGCGGGGTGCGCCTGCGCGGCAGCGTTGTCAGCGAGCATGAAAGCGAGCAGGGGCAAGAGAAAAATGGGCAGTCGACGCATGAACGAGTCTCCAAGCGCATCGCGGTGGGTAGCAGATGGGCGGCCAAGTATAGGCTGAAGAATGTGCTGGATGAAAGGACGCACGAGGCTGGGGATAGTCAGGCAAAAAGCAAGAACGAAGAGCGCGCCATACGAGCGAGCACAGCAATGATGGCAAAGGATAACCGTCCATAAGGACAGGGCTTAAAATGGCCTAAAAGCACAACTAATAGTAGTACCGAGACGCTTACTACCCAAGATATGCCAGGGCTTACCCACAATACACCCAGAATTGCCTACGTTTGCCCGTATTCCTTAGGCAACTGCGGCAGAGATTTGCTTGACGGTGCCAGTACCCCGATGTCATAAACGCTGCAACGAATCGCGCGCAGTAATTTGCGGGGTATTTCGCGGGCAAGTTCGCGGGGCAAATTTCAAGTGCAAGCTGCAACACAGGAATATAGGCGTCCGCTGCATATTGGGGTGAAGTCGGTGGTGATGGAATCTCGCGAAGTGATGAATGTGCGTCAGGCCTCGCAATATCTGGGGATCTCACCGGATACCCTGTACCGTTACATCACGGAAGGGGAAATACCTGCGTTCAAGCTGGGGAATCGGTGGAAACTGCGTAAGACAATCCTGGACAGGTGGATGGAACGGAAAATGAGCCAGGCGCACGTGCGGCGTCGTTAGTTCAGCGCGAGCGAGAGGGGAAAGGCCGGAATATGGCGTTATTTGGCGGGAACAAAAAGCAGTTGGTGGGATTGGACATCGGCTCGAGCTCGATCAAGACCGTGGAGCTGAAGTCCACGAAAGCCGGCTATGAGCTGGTGAGCTTTGGCATGGAGCCGCTGGCGCAGGACACCGTGGTGGATGGTGCGATCATGGACGCCCCGCAGGTGGCCAACGCCATTTCTAAAATTTTCGATGCGCAGAAGATCAAGACCAAGGATGTAGCCACCTCGGTTTCGGGACACTCGGTGATCGTCAAGCGCGTGCCGCTGCCGCTGATGACCGAGGAAGAGTTGTACGACCGCATTCCTTCGGAAGCCAGCCAGCATATTCCCTTCGATATCGCGGACGTGAATTTGAGCTATCAGCTGCTGGAGTCCATGGATGCGCAGATGGACGTCCTGCTGGTGGCGGTGAAGAAAGACAAAATTTTGAACCACACCAACGTTTTGGCGCAGGCCGGCAAGACGCCGCGTGTGGTGGATATCGATGCGTTCGGCCTGCAAAACTGTTTTGAAGTCAATTACGAGCCTGATGCGGGTCAGACCGTGGCGCTGCTCAACGTGGGCGCCAGCGTGATGAACATCAACATCGTTCGCGGCGGCATCCCGCTGTTTACCCGCGACGTCAGCGTGGGCGGCAACCAGTACACCGACGCGCTGCAAAAGGAATTGGATTTGAGCTTCGAGGACGCGGAGCGCCTGAAAAAAGGCGAGGCGCTGCCTAGCGTCACCGACGACCAGAAACAGCAGATTCTTCGCAGCGTTTCCGACATTCTCACCCTGGAAATTCAAAAGACCTTCGACTTCTTCCGCGCCACGGCCAGCGGCGAAAACATCCAGCGCATCGTGGTGGCGGGCGGAACGGCGCGCGTGCCCGGGCTAGTGGATCTGCTGCGCGAAGAGTTCGCCATGCCCGTCGAAGAACTAAATCCTTTCCGCAAAGTGTTGATCAATCCCAGCAAGCATAGTGACGACCAGATTCGGGAGATGGCGCCGCGATTGGCCATTGCCGTGGGGCTGGCGCTGAGGAGCTTCGACTAGCCATGATCCGCATAAACCTTCTCGGACAAGTTCGACCCCGCTCGGCGAGACGGCCAGTGGATACCGGTGCGGCGCTGCCCTTGCTGTTTATCGGTGCGGGTGTGGTGCTGGCCGCGGTGGTGCTGTTCTACATGGGCTATCAGTCCAGGAGCCAACTGGCCATCGAACAAAACCGCATCCAGAACCTCAAAGCCCAGAAGACGCAACTGGAGCAGACCAAGGCGCAGGTAGAAGCTTTTGACAAGCAGCGCATCGTGCTGCAGCAGCGGGTGCAAACCATCGAGCAACTGCAACGCGACCGCACGGGGAGCGAAGAGTTGCTGGACATGGTGGCCAACACCGTGTCGCGCACGGAAAATCTGTGGCTCACCACGCTGACGCGCAAGGGCAACAACCTATCGATGGAGGGCTCCTCGGCGTCCATCAACGCGGTGGCCAACTTCATTACCGCCATGAAGCGTTCGGGATATTTCCAAAAAGTGGAGATTAAGGAATCCAAGCAGGACGACAAGAACACCGCGGTGCAGACGTTCTTGTTCCAAATTACCGCCGAAATTGCTCCGCCTCCCGCAGCCCAGCCTACGCCAGCCAGTGTGCCGGCCAAAGCCGCGCCAGCTGGGACGCCGGCCAAGAAAGGTTAAGGACGAACTATGGCCAATCCGTTTCGTGATATGTCGGTTTTCCTGCAGGTACTGGTGGGCGTGGCCGTAGCCTTCATGCTGGTGGTGGCGGGGGTGTTCGTACCACTTTCGCCGGTAGCGCAAGCGCGGACGGACCTGGACAAAGCTGTGCAGGATCGGACCAAGCTCACGCAGGAAGTGACGCAACTGCAGGTGTACCAGCAGCGCTACGGAGAACTGAAACAGCAGATGGACGCGCTCTCCAAGCAGCTGGAAACCCTGAAGACCATCGTGCCGGAAGAAAAAGATACCGACGAATTCATCCGCCTGCTGCAGGGCGCAGCCAGCGCCTCGAACGTGCAACTGCGGCGGCTCACGGCGCAAGCTATCGTGTCCAAGGAGTATCACTTCGAAATGCCCTTTGAGGTGCAGGCCGACGGCCCGTACTTCAACATCCTGGACTTTTTCGGGCGTCTGAGCCGCCTTTCCAGAATTATCAACGTGGGGGACCTGACCTTTGGGGATCCAGACTCCAGCAAGTCCGGCACAAAGTATCCCGTGCGCCCTGGCACCACGGTATCGGCGGTATTTACCGCCACCACATTTTTTACCAAGCCTGCTGACGAGGGGGCTGCGGCGCCGACTGGCGCCAAGACCTCCGGCGCGGCGGCTGGAAAACACTGAGCGGGAATGAGCGAACTATGCGTTTCCTGAACACTCTCATCCTAGGGATTTTACTCGCGGCAGCCACACCCGGTTTGCTGGCGCAGACGACGCAGCCCGCTGCGAAGCCCGCCGGCAAGCCGGCGTCCTCGCCGGGCAAAAAGTCCCCCACCAAGAAGGCGGGCAGTGGCGCCACCAAGCCTGCCGCCAAACCCGTCGAAGGCAGCGCGGATTCGGAAAGCGAAAGCCGCGCCGGCCGCAGAGATCCCTTTGAGTCCTTGGTCGGACGGCAACAAGCGGCGGCCTCGGCGGCCAAGAACCTGCCCCCCGGGAAAGCCGGCCTGCAGGTCAGCACCCTGCGCCTGGATGGCATCGTGCGCTCCTCCAACGGCATGATCGCCATGGTCACCAACCCACAATCGCGCACCTATTTCCTGCGCGAGGGCGACCAGCTGTACGACGGCAAAGTGGAAAAGATTGCGATGGACGGCGTTTCGTTTCACGAGATGGGCAAGGATGCCTTCGGAAAGCCCGTGGAGCGCCAAGTCAATAAACGCATTTACTCGAGTGGTGCAGGAGAACAGCAATGAAGACGACTCGGCCGGCCTTACGGTATGGCTGCTTGATCCTTGCGAGCATGGCCTTGGCGCTCAGCCCGGCGCTGGCGCAGACTCCCGAGCCTAGCGGTGCAACAGAGACCGCGTCGGTGATTTCCAGCGTGGCGATTACCCAGGCCCCGCAGCGCGCCGCAGTGCGCGTGGAAGGGGAAGGACGGCTGGACGTGCACGCGGCCCGGCTGCAAAGCCCGGAACGCCTGGTGCTCGATTTTGCCGGCGCCCGCCTGCATGTGGATAAGACCTTGATCCCCGGTGTAGCGGCCCCCGTGCGCGGTGTGCGCCTTGGCCAATACAAGCCTGATGTGGCACGCATTGTCGTGGATTTGACCGACGCCACCCCCTATCAGATCGCGCGCGACGGCTCGTCCGTAGTGGTTTATTTTGACGCCATTCCCGCGGCGCCGGCGGAACCCGCCACCACGACCAGCATCACTTCCAATGAACTCGAGACCGATCAGAAGGCTCCTCGTCCGCAGTTTCACGACGTGAAGGCCAGCCCCCGCGCGGTCCCGGCGCGAAGCGCCAAAACGCTGAACATTGCTGCTCCGCATTTCGCCTTGCCCGCGGAACTGACGCGCCCGGCGTACGCTCTTGCATCCTTCGGCTCCGCCACGCAACCCACGCGCCCGGATAATTCCGTGCAGCAGGCAGCGCAGCAAGCCGTGCAGCAG
Source organism: Candidatus Acidiferrum sp. (assembly GCA_035314845.1). Lineage (GTDB taxonomy): Bacteria > Acidobacteriota > Terriglobia > Acidiferrales > UBA7541 > Acidiferrum. Next base: position 5,117 of record DATFYV010000374.1, on the reverse strand, counting down.
GCCAACACCGCGGCCTCCACCATGGCGGCGCAAACTCCCGTGGCTCAGACGCCCGCAACTCCGGCTCCCAGCGTTTCCGGCGGCAAATACTCCGGCGAGCCCATCTCCGTGAACCTCAAGGACGTGGATCTGCGCGACTTCTTCCGCTTGATTCACGAAATCAGCGGCTTGAACGTGGTGCTGGACCCCGCGGTCAAGGGCACGCTCACTATCGTCCTGGACGAAGTTCCCTGGGACCAGGCGCTGGACATCGTGCTGCAGAACAACGGCCTCGACAAGCAGCTGAACGGCAACGTGCTGCGCATTGCCACGCGCGACACCCTGAAGAAGGAAGCCGAAACGGTGCGCGACCTGGAAAAGGCCCGCAACGACGCTACCGCGCCCATCACCGTCACTCGCCAACTCAGTTACGCGAAAGCCACGGCGCTGGTTCCCGTACTTAAGAAATTCCTCTCGTCGCGCGGCGACATTCTTGCCGATGATCGCTCCAACCAGCTGATCATCCGCGATATCCCGCAAGTGATCCCCACGGTGGACAACCTCCTGCACCAGTTGGACCGTAAGTCGCAGCAGGTCGAAATCGAAGCCCGCGTGGTGGCCGCCTCGCGATCCTTCGCGCAGGATATCGGCACCGAACTGGGCTTCGCGGGAACCACTACCGGCGGCCGTTCGCTCTTCAGCGGCGACCCCTTAGTCGGTGGCAGCGGCGTTTCCACCGGCGCCGGCATCCCGCCGTCTCCCGTAACCGTCAGCACTTCGAGCGGTGTGGTGCCCGGCAACGGCGTTACTTCCGGTATTCCGTTGAACACTAACTTGAGCGCGGGCGCGCCGACCAGCGGTTTCGGCTTCTCCCACCGTTCCCCGAACTTCGCCATCGACTTCTTCATCACCGCGGCGGAAGCCAAGGGCGTGGGCAAATTGCTCTCCAAGCCCCGTGTGGTGACCCAGAACAACGAAAAAGCCACCGTCAAGCAGGGTACCAAGATCCCCATTCAGACCACCATCAACAACACCATCTCCGTGCAGTTCATCGACGCGGTGCTGAAGCTGGAGGTCACCCCGCAGATCACCGCGGATGGCACCATCTTCATGGACGTGCTCGTGGAAAACACGCAGATCGATACCGGTATCCCCCGCGTGCAGGGTATTCCGGCGCTCGATACGCAATCGGCGGAAACCAAGGTTTTGGTTGCCGACGGCGGCACCGTGGTCATCGGTGGCATCATCGTTTCCCAGCAGACCGTGAACATCCAGCAGACCCCCTTCATCGGCAGCTTGCCGATTATCGGCAATCTCTTCAAACGCACCAGCGTCAATGTGCAGTCGCAGGAGCTGCTGTTCTTCCTGACGCCGCGCATCATTCCTGGCTAATTCAGCTGGGGTAAGCCGCTGCTCGTTTCCAACTAGCTTCAAGAACGAGGAGGCCCTTGGCCTCCTCGTTCTCTTTTCTCCGGAAGTTTCTGGTTCACGGCTTCCGGCAGTCACTAATTGTTTTGCGCTGCGGGATTGTGATGAAGGCTTTGATCTTTGCTCTCTGTGTTGTGTTCGCGTACGGCGGTGCGCGCGCGCAGTCCCCTGCCTGGCCGCCGCCAGGACATACGCAAGTCCCGATCTGGCCGGGAGCGGTACCGGATGCGCAGCCTCTCGCGGCGCCGGAGGTGACCACGACGGATGAGTCCTTGATTGCCGGCAGGCGGGTGCTCGCGGTGAGCAACGTCTCGCTGCCTACGATGACGCTCTATTCGCCAATTGGAGAGAATACTGGAGCCGCGGTGGTCGTCTTTCCTGGCGGAGGCTATCAGACTCTGGCCATCGATCTGGAAGGCACGGAGGTCTGCAACTGGCTGACTTCCAAGGGAATCGCCTGTGTGCTGTTGAAGTACCGTGTGCCGGATTCCGGGCCGCATTGGAACGAGCGATGTGAGTGCTACATCCAGCCGAAAGTGCCGACGGCGCTCGAAGATGCGCAGCGGACGGTGGGGCTGGTGCGCTTTCACGCCGCCGGGTGGCATATCGATCCGCACAAGATTGGAGTGCTCGGGTTTTCGGCAGGTGGGCATATGGTCGCGGAGATGAGCACCCATTTTAAGCAGCGTTTGTACCCGTGGATCGATGCAGCCGACAAAGAAAGCTGCCGGCCGGATTTTGCGGTGGCTCTTTATCCGGGGCATCTGTGGATCGACGATAGAAAATTCGAGTTGAATCCAGATATCCGTGCTCATATCAGCAGACAGACGCCGCCCACGTTTTTGCTGCAGGCGGAGGACGACAACGTGGACAATGTAAACCAATCGCTGGTTTATTACATCGCTTTGAAAGACGCTGGTGTTCCCGTCGAGATGCATTTGTATGCCCAGGGGGGCCATGCGTTTGGTTTGCGCCGCACGGAGCGTCCAATAACGGATTGGCCTCAGCTGGTGGAGACGTGGCTGGCGACCGTCGGGATCACTCCGAAGTGATTCGTATTAGAGGCGCAAATAGGAATCGCTCAGCCCTTGCCCAGGCAAACACCCCTGCATTACTAAATTCGGGATAAGCTTAGATATGGACAGAATGTTCGCGAACCGGCGGCGCGCCCTGCAACGGCGGATGGCGGAAGAAAAGCTCGACCGCCTGGTGCTAACTCATTCGGCGGACTGGTATTACCTGACGGGATTTACGGGCGATTCGGGTGCACTGGTGGTCTCACGCGAAACTGGCAAAGGCGCGGCAATCATTACCGACGGGCGCTTTACTGCCCAGGCTGGCGATGAGACCAGCGGCGTGAGAATCGTGAAGCAGCTGGGAGCCTTGTACTCTTCGGTGGGGAAGTATCTCCTCGAAGGCAAGGGAAGGCGGGTAGGCTTCGATCCGGGGCAGCTAACCGTCGGCCAGCATAGCGAATTGCTTCGCGCCACTGGCAAGCGCGTCGCCTGGCAGAAGGCTCCGGGGCTGACCGCCAGGCTGCGCATGCGCAAAGAGCCCGTGGAGTTGGCTGTCATGCGCCGGGCGGCCCGGGTAGCGGATGAGGTGATGGCCGCAGGCGCCGCCATGCTCAAGCCCGGGGTGCGCGAATTCGAGGTTGCTGCGGAGATTGAGTATCAAATGAAGAAGCGTGGTGCCTCCGGAGTGGCGTTTGAGACCATCGTGGCATTTGGCTCACGAGCGGCCCTGCCGCATGCTCGTGCTACCGCCAAACGCTTGAAGAAAAATGAGTTGGTGGTACTGGACCTGGGTGCTATACTCGCGCACTATTGCAGCGACATCACCCGCACGTATTATGTGGGACGGGCGTCGTCGCTTGTGCGCGGCTGGTATGGCGCCGTGTTGGAAGCCCAGGCCGCTGCTATCGCGGCCGTGCGAAACGGGGCCAGTTGCGGTGAGGTGGATGCCGCGGCGCGCAACGTCTTGGCTGGGCATAAGCTGGACCGCTATTTTGTGCACAGCACCGGTCACGGCCTGGGGCTAGAAGTTCACGAGGATCCGCGGATTGCCAAGGGGCAAGCCAGGTTGCTTGAGGCCGGAAACGTCATTACTATCGAACCAGGGGTTTATTTTCCAGGAATTGGCGGAATTCGCATAGAAGACGACGTTGCCGTGCACGCCAGTCGCAGTGAAGTTTTGACCCGCGTTTCGCGGGATTTCACCGAGCTCTAAAAAAAAGGCATGAAACGTAAAAAGTCCCCGAAAAAGACCGGCAGTCCGTCGTTTGCCAGTCCGGAAATCGCGCAAATCGAACAGCTCCTGCAGTTCATGACCGAACATAACCTCGAGGAGTTCGAGTACTCACGCGGCGACCTGCGCATTCGTCTGCGCAAGCCGGCGCAGGGGATGTACCTAGCCGCATCTCGTCCGGGAGTTCCAGAGATTATCGTTGCCGGCGAACTCCACGGAGGGCAACCGGCCCAGGCGGGGCAGGGAGGCGGCCATGGAGCCCCGCACGCTGGTGGCGGTTCGCCCGAAGGGCGTTCCAGCGAGGACTTGCATTTGGTCAAATCGCCCATTGTGGGCACCTATTATGAATCCCCCAGCCCGGGCACCGAGGCCTTCGTGAAAATTGGGGCGCACGTGGACATGGGCCAGACGCTGTGCATCGTGGAAGCCATGAAGCTGATGAACGAAATCGAATCCGATGCCACCGGAGAAATCGTGAAGATTTTTGTGGAAAATGGGCAGCCCGTGGAGTACGGGCAGCCGCTCTTTGGCATACGTCCCGGCCGCAAACGGTAGCCGCCCTCATCTATGTTCCAGAAAATACTAGTAGCGAATCGCGGGGAAATTGCCCTGCGGGTCATCTGCGCTTGCAAGGAGTTGGGCATCTCGACCGTAGCCGTGTATTCCGAGGCTGACCGCAATTCTTTACACGTGCGCTTTGCCGATGAAGCGGTGTGCATCGGGCCGGCGCGCAGCAGCGAAAGCTATTTGAATATTCCGCAGGTGATCAGTGCCGCGGAGATTACCAACGTCGATGCTATCCATCCGGGCTACGGATTTTTGAGCGAGAACGCCAACTTCGCCAAAGTTTGCGAAGCTTCGGAGATTACCTTCATTGGGCCGACTCCCGAAGTAATCGAGATGATGGGCGAGAAAGACCGCGCGCGGCGGGAGATTACCGCGGCGGGGCTGGTAACGGTTCCGGGCAGCGCGGGCATCGTCGAAGGCGAGGAGCAACTGGCCCAGGCCGCTGTGGACATTGGCTACCCGCTGATTCTGAAGGCGGTGGCCGGCGGCGGTGGGCGCGGTATGCGCGTGGTGCGCAAGCAGGAGGAGCTGCTCAATGCTTACGAGACTGCGCGCAGCGAGGCGCAGCAGGCTTTTGGCAACCCTGACGTGTACGCGGAAAAATTTATCGAGCACCCTCGGCACATTGAGTTTCAAGTGCTCGGGGACCAGCACGGCAAGGTGATTCATCTGGGCGAACGCGAGTGCACCATTCAGCGGCGGCACCAGAAGTTACTGGAAGAATCGCCGTCGCCGGCCATGGATCCCAAGCGCCGCAAGGAATTCGGCGCCAAGGTCACCAAGGCGCTGCAAAAGATCGGCTATACCAATGCTGGCACTGTGGAATTTTTGATGGACGAAGATGGCTCGCTGTACTTCATCGAAATGAACACGCGCATTCAGGTCGAGCACCCGGT
>DATFYV010000373.1:0-10450 GCA_035314845.1 Candidatus Acidiferrum sp. | reverse complement strand
ACCACCATCAGGAATACGAAGAGAAAAATGCCCCAACCCGCAGCTTGGCCGGCGCGGGCGGCATAAGCCTCCACCTTTTGCTCAATATCTTTTTTCAAATGCCGCGCAACGCGGTTCATCCAGATGATCATCGTAACTACGAAGAATGCCGCCACCAGCAGCAGCACGCCTTCAAAGCCGTCTTCGCTGATCTGCCAGCGTTCCAGAGCGATGGCCACGGCCAGACTGAGGGCCGCAGCGGCGGCAACGCCATACCAAACAAACTTGGCCAATTGCTGCCGGCCGGTGCGCGAGAGATACACCAGGATGATGCCGACCACCAGCGAGGCTTCCACACCTTCTCGGAGAGCGATTAAGAAAGCAGAGAACACGGCAATCTCCAGTTGCGAATGATTTGCAAGTACTATTTAAGTTTACCGCTGATAGCGACTTACGTCAACCGGACTATTTTAGTCCGCGTTCACTTCTCTTAGCCTACGGTAGAATGGAGCGTTTGGCAAAAGCTGTGATGAACTGCACACCTCTCGTCCGAAACTTGCTGCACCCCTCGGTGCCGTCCTTCGGTCGTGCCCGAGCGGCGCGCCCCGGCATATTTGGCTTATGGATCTGTCGCGTTTGCACGGTTGCCCTGGCCACTTTCCTGGCGGGCAGCGCTGCGAGTCTCGCCTGCGCCGTCGCCCAAGATCCGGGTTCCGGCGATGCGCAGGCGCCTGAATATGCCGCGCAACGCGCCGCGAACCGCGGCGATAAGGCGGAGGCCGCGGGAAAGACCGAAGAAGCCTGGAAAGATTATGAGGAAGCCGCGCGCCTGGCGAGCACCGATAAGGTCATCCTCGAGAAAGCGGCGGCGCTGCGCTCTAAAGTGATTCGCCAGCACGCGGTACTCGCCGAGCAGTTTGCTTTGAGCGGGCGCCTGCGCGACGCCACCGCGGAGCTGAACAAGGCTTTGTTGATCGATCCAGGGGATGCCGTGGTGGCGCAACGCCTCCTGGAAATGAAGTCCATGGACGACGAACTGCCACCGCAGCCCAAAGCCAGTGATTTCTTTCCCAAGGTCAAGCCCAAGCCGGGGAAGAAAACCTTCAATTTGCGCGGCGATGCTAAGACCGTGTACGAACAGGTCACCCAACAATTTGGAATCACCGCGGTGTTTGACGGCGACCTCACGGGCCACACGGTGAAGTTTCGCGCCGAGGATGTGGATTTCAAAACCGCGATGATGATGCTGGGCATGGAGTCCGTGACCTTTTACCGGCCGCTGAGTGAGAAGCAAATCCTCGTGGCCGCCGATACCATCGACAAACGGAAACAATATCTGGCCCAAGGCGAGGAAACCTTTCCCCTGCCGGCCTCGGTGGCTTCCGAAGAAATGACCGAACTGCTGCGCATCCTGCGCGAGATGACCGGCTCGACGCACCTGGAACTGGACAGCGCCAGCCGCTCCATCACCATGCGCGACACGCCCGACAAACTCGAACTCGCCGGCAAAATTATCCAACAGGCGGAACGCAGCCGCGGCGAGATTCTGCTGCAAGTAGAGTTACTCGAAGTGGACACGGGAACCGCGCAGAAACTGGGAATCACACCGCCATTCCCCATCACTGGCACGCTATTGACGCCGCAGGAGATTAGCACCCTAAAAGCCACAACCACCGTGGCCAGCGCGCTCACCGCACTGGCTGCCATCCTTGCCGGCCACGGCATCACCAATTTGACTTCCTATTTTCCCATCGGTGGAGGTTACAGCACGGTGATAGTGACCATGGGAGCCGTATCCGCGGATTTTTCAGAATCGCTCTCGGTCTTGCGCTCCGGACGCGAAGTGCTTCTGCGCGCGCAAAACGGCAAGCCTGCCACATTTTTTGTGGGCGACCGCTACCCCATCACCCTCTCGCTGCTCTCCGGCAGCCTGGCGGGCGGCTCGCCCACAGCTAATATCGGCCAAACAGGGCTGGCCAATTTCACTCCTAACAGCTTTCCCCTGACGCAATTTTCCGTGGGCCTGAATCCCGCAGCGCTCGTGGCTAACAATTTCACGGGCGGAACGCAGCCGGACCTGGCAGTGGTTTACAACAACCCCGGCACAACGTCGTTTACGATTCTGCAGAATCAGGACAATGGAAATTTCACCACCGTTTCGACCCCGCCAATCACTCTCGGCGCCATGGAAAAGGGTCAGGTCGCCATCGGTACCGGAATTTTCCGCAACGACAGCAACAAATTTCAGACCCAGCAACCCGACGACGTCGTGCTGGTGAACAAAACCTCCAACACCATTTCCATCTTGCTGGGCAACGGCGACGGCACGTTTGTGGAAGCGCCGAATTCGCCCATAGCCGTAGGCAACGCCCCAACCGCGGTTGTGGTCCACGATTTCAATGGCGACGGATTTTTGGATCTGGCGGTGGCCAACTCCGGCGATAACACCGTTTCCCTGTTCCGCGGCAACGGCGACGGTACCTTCACGCAATTTCCCGCCTCGCCCTTTGCCATGGAGAACAACGCCACGGTCTCGGAGTCCGGCCCGATCGCATTGGCCACGGGATTTTTTGGCAACGCTGTGAACCAGAACAACGAAACGGATCTCGCCATCGTAAACGAAACCTCCAACAATGTGGTTATTTGGCTGACCTCCGTAGACAACAATCAGAACGTGACCTTCACACAGGCCACCGGCTCGCCCATCGCTGTGGGGCAAAAACCGGTGGCCATTGCAGCCGGCGACTTTAATGCCGACGGCGTCACCGATTTTGCGGTGGTCAATCAGACCGATGCCACCGTTTCGGTATTTCTGGGCAGCGTCAATCAGGCCGGCACCTTCGTCCAAGCCACCAACTCGCCCTTCACCGTGAACGCCACCATGCCCGCGGGAATCGTAGCCGCCAGTTTCAGCGGCGGTACCACGCCGGACCTGCTGGTGACCAACGAAGGCTCCAACACCATTAGTTTTTTTCTCGCCAATGGCGACGGAACGTTCAACGCCGGGAGCCTGTTGAGCCAAGGCGTGCAGCTCAATGTCCCCGCGGAACCGACCGCTATTATCAGTGCGGCGTTGAGCACCAGCAATGGGGGCTTGCCGGACGCGGCGTTCGTGGCCGCGGGATCGAGTGCAACATCCGGCGTGGTCGGCGTATTGCTGGATTCCGCGGCCTTTGCGTCCACCAACAACAGCACCTCGGGACAAACGCCTTACCCCGGATCGGAGTTCGAGGACTTGGGGATCAAAGTGAAGGCCACGCCCACGCTGCATCCCAATCATGAGGTGACGCTGCAACTGGACTTTGAAATTCGCGCGCTGGCGAACACTGCCGTGAACGGCATCCCCGTGCTCTCGAATCGCACCCTGAGCCAGACGGTCCGCGTGCCGCTGGATCAGCCGACCATTCTCGGAGGAATAACGGACCGCGAGGAAACGCGCACCATCACGGGGCTGCCGGGTTTTGCGGAGATACCCGGACCTCCGGGATACGCCTTCGGGGTTCACGACGATACGTACCAGGCCACCGAATTGCTCATCATCGTGACGCCACGGGAAATCCGCACCCCGAACCACGATACCAAGACCATTTATGCCGGGCGCGGTGAGCCGAGTGGACCCACGGGTGGCGCGGCCGGCGGCGCTGGGCGACAGTTTGAACCTCCGCAACGCGCGCCCCAGCCGGTGGATGCCACCGCGCCCGCCGCTGCACCCGCAACGCCGACGCAAGGGGAGCCCGCACAGCGCCCAGGACAGCAGCAGCCCACACCGCCGCCGCCCACACAGGATCCATCTCTTCCGCCGCCGCCCAATCCACCCGTGACCCCACCGGGGCGCTGACCGCGGCAACGTGTCACCAAAAAAGCTTCAAAGCGAATCGGTGAGCGGATAGCCCGCGAGACTCTCCAAAATGTTGACCGGGGAGAGTTGCGGCTGGACCATGGCCTGGCGGGAAATGATGAACGTTTGTTCCAGCGCGTACTGCCCTTCCAACACCGCGTGACTGACGCAGTCCGTAAGCACGATCCACGTCGAATTCGGAGGAAATTCCCAGCGCTGTTTTGGCGCCGCTTGCTGAAACGCCGCGTCTTCCTTCATGGCGTTGTGCATTTGGTGCATAAAGTGGTCGTAAGGCGAACGGCGCATGGCGGGAAGATTGGCCGCCCGGCCGATGCTGCGCAGCGTCTTGCCCAGGGGGCTATTACTGCGTTTTGGGGGCAAGCCAATCGATTCTGCGAATTGCGGAACGATGGCGGCAAACGGTGGAGCGGTAGTCCACACACGATTTTGTGTGGGGTTGATGTTGGTGAAGAGCCGCAGGATCCGGTCGCCATTCGTTGGCCGCGTGGGAAAAGCGTCGACATGCGGCAGGTCGTTGCGGGCGTGCAGCCGCGCCGGACGGCCGCGCTCTTCGATGGGGCGGTAGCTGGCAAAATCCAGCTTCCACTTTCCAGCGTATGGCGGAAGCAATTCGGCCAGGAATTTAACAGCGTTGTCTGAATAATTTTTCAGAATGGCGCGCAGTTTTTCCGCTTCCACGGATTCCGATTTGTCCAACCCAGTAACGCGGTTTTCCGCCGGACGATATGCAACGTTTTTGTGGTACGCGGCGCTCGTTTGTTTCTGGCCGAGCAGCACTTCGCGCTCTTGCGCCGAAATATCGAAGGGGGTTCGCGGGAAATAAAGAATGTTGGCGGATTCCAGCAGGGCGCAAAGCTGCGCCGCGCTGCCGCGTGCCGCGGGCAACGTCACGGTGACGAGGCGCGTGGCGCTGGAATCGTTCGCGGGCGGAGTTGCGTACGCTGTGGCAGTCGGCATTTCGCGCTCTCGGCTTTCTCTCGGCAACTTTACACGACTTGCAGCGCCGCGGCTAGCGACGGGACCCGCAAGCCACGAAGGGCTGCTGAGGCACAAATTCCAGAGGATTTGAGCGCGATCTGAAGCCAGATTGGTGCGCAAATGGGCCGCGAGTGCGGTGCGAATTTCATATCATACTGAGCGCAGGGGGACTTAAAGTCCTTTGCACTCAGTATGATACGCAAGATGCTGATTTTAAGCCGGTTACCTGGGAATTTTAGTAACTACTTTGTCATCGCAAAGGCGGGAGGCTGGAACGGAAGAAGTGGCCCTCGCGCTGAGCGCTCCAGGTAAGCGAGTCGCTTTAGGAGAGGGGCTCGAAGACCACAATGGGCTGGTAAGTGCGCGGGACTACGGCTTCGGCGATGGCGATTAGTTTTTGCTGGCCGAAGACCCGCAGGCGCGGGGGTTTGGGGTCGCCGCCGTCCAGTTCCTGCGTGGCGCCGGGAGGGAGGTCAGCGCGGCCCGGCATTAGCTGGGATACGGTGATGTTGAATTTGGAGCCGTGGCGGACACGTTTTTCGACTACTGGAAGAACGTCGATACGCGGGAAATTAGGGAGCAGGGCTTCCAGCGGAATCAGGCAGCTGGAGAACTTTGCCGCGCGGTTCGCTTCGGCTAGCTCTTCGAGTTTGAGCGCTTGCTCGAGGGAGAATTCGCCGACTGCGGTGCGCTTGATTTCCGCCAGGTGCGCGCCGCAGCCGAGTTGCTGGCCCATTTCGTGGGCTAGCGAGCGGATGTAAGTACCGCTGGAGCATTCGATGGCGAAGCGCGCCAGGTTGCCTTCGATGGCTTCCAGGCGATATTCGTACAGCTCTACTTCTACCGCTTTTAGTTCTACGGGTTGTTTTTTGCGGGCCAGTTCGTAGGCTGGGCGGCCATGGATTTTTTTGGCGGAGAAGGCCGGGGGCATTTGGGCGAAGCGGCCGATTTTTTCGGCGGCTAATTTCTCCAATGTGGCGGCGTCGAGTGTGACGGGCTGGTCCGGGCCTTGCGGGTCGCCGTCGGAGTCGTAGGAGTCGGTGGCGAAACCGAAGCGGAAGGCGGCGGTGTAACGCTTGCGGCGGCCGTTGTAGAACTGAACTAAACGCGTAGCTCGCCCCAGAAGCAAAACCAAAACGCCGGTGGCTAACGGGTCTAGCGTGCCCAGGTGGCCGATTTGCCGCATGCCGGCCAGGTGGCGGACGGCGTCGACTACGTCGTGCGATGTCTTGCCTTGGGGCTTGTCGATAACGAGAGCGCCGTCGTACGGCGCGGGTTGTGATTGACGTGGCATTTTTGTTGGCGATTTATTCTGGGTTCTTCGTTTGTTTTCGAATGCAAGTGCGAAGCAAAGGCAAAAGCGACAAATGCAAGAGTCAAAAGCACGGGTCTGAAGACCCGCCGTTACAAAACCGGCGCAGGCCATCTCCGTACAAGACAACCGTACGGCTACGGGGCGGAGGGCTTGTCTTTTTTCATGTCGCGAAGGAGCTGCTCGATGCGCTCGGTGTACTCCTGCGAGTGATCGAGGGTGAAGTGCAGCTCGGGCAGGCGGCGGAGCTGCAAACGCTCGATGATTTCGCTGCGAATAAAGCCGGCGGCGTGTTCGAGGGCCTTGATGGCGTCGCGCTGCTCTTTGGCGCTGCCGTCGCGCATATTGATGAACACGCGGGCATGTTTCATGTCCGATTGGACCATAACGCCGCTGACCACCACGTTGCCTTCGAGGCGCGGGTCTTTCAGTTCGCCGGCAAGCATGGCGTTGATTTCGTGGGCGATTTCTTCGCCGACGCGTTCGTGGCGGTGATTAGCTGGGCTCATGACTTCCCCGACCGATGGTTACAGCAACTATGCAACAGTTAAGATGCCGCGCAACAGAAAAAAGAATGTCCGCGGCAAAATCTCCGGTTCCCTGCCCGCACTTATCTCCGCGCAGGCTTCTAAATAATTTCAATGTTCTGATTGATTAGCGACGAACCCAGAATGCTATCAGCTTCGTCCAGAACTTTGTTCAGCATTTCTCGCACGTGTTTTTCTTCGTTCGAGAGCGTTACGATGCCCACCACCGAGCGCTGCCAAACGTCGTGGTGCTCCAGTTCCGCAACCGCCACATTAAATTCCCTGCGCAACTTGTCTTTGAGACTGCGCAACACTTGGCGCTTGTCCTTGAGCGATTGCGCGTCGGGGATATGCAATTCGAGAGTAAGCAAACCGACGGGCATAAGCGGCTCGGGTAAAAGTCTGCGCATGGTAGCACAGACCTGGTAGATTTATTTTTTGGTTTCTCGCTGGCTCTTTCCGTTCGCTTTTTTTCGTCTGCGTTAGTTGAGCAAAGCGCCTGGCTGCGTCTTGGTGACCTGGAAGGCTTCCAGAATGTCGCCGACCTGCACATCGTTGAAGTTGGAGATGCCCACGCCGCACTCGAAGCCGGTGCGTACTTCGCTGGCGTCGTCCTTGAAGCGTTTCAAGGAACTGAGCTTGGCGGTGTGGATGACCGCGCCTTCGCGCAGGACCTTGATTACCGCGTCGCGCTTGAGGATGCCATCGGTGACGTAGCAGCCGGCGATGGTACCGATGCCCTTGACCTTGAAAGTGTTGCGGACTTCCGCACGGCCCAGATATGTTTCCGTGACGATGGGATCGAGCAAGCCTTGCATGGCTTTCAGGATTTCATCGGAAACTTCGTAAATGATGTTATGGGTGCGAATCTCAACGTGTTCCTGATGCGCGAGATCCGCCGCTTTGCGATCCGGCCGCACGCCGAAGGCGATGATAATGGCGCCGGAAGCGGAGGCGAGAACCACGTCGCTTTCCTTCACCGGGCCAACGCCAGAACCGATGATCTTCAGTTTGACTTGATCGGTCGAGAGGCGCGGGAGCATTTCGCTCAAAACCTCCACGCTGCCCTGCACGTCAGCCTTGATGACCAAGTTGAGTTCCTTGACGTCGCCGGCCTTCAATTGCTCGTGCAACTGATCGAGGGTAATGCGCGCGCCGCTGGTACGCGCCATTTGCGCGTCGCGCTGCTTGCCCTGGCGGTATTCCACGATGTGGCGGGCTTTGGCCTCGTCGGTGACCTGGAAGTGGTCGCCGACCTCGGGGATGCCCTGCAATCCGAGGACTTCGACGGGCGTGGAAGGCGGCGCGTCAATCACCGGACGGCCACGATCATCAAACATGGCGCGGACTTTGCCAAAAACAGCGCCGCAGATGAAGAAGTCGCCGGCGTTCAGCGTACCGTTTTGAATGAGCACGGTGGCGACGGGGCCGCGGCCTTTGTCCACCCGGGACTCGAGGACGGTGCCGGTGGCAGGAGCGTCGGGATTGGCGCGCAATTCGCGGAGATCGGCAACCAGCAAAACCATTTCCAACAGCTTGTCGATGCCGGTTTTCTTTTTGGCGCTGACTTCGACGAATTCGGTGTCGCCACCCCACTCGGAAGGAACGAGGTTTAGATCCGAAAGCTGGCGCTTGACGCGTTCCGGCTCGGAGCCGGGCGCGTCAATCTTGTTGATGGCCACGATGATGGGCACCTTGGCGGCTCGCGCGTGGTCGATAGCTTCTTTGGTTTGCGGCATGACACCGTCGTCGGCCGCCACAACCAGAATGACGATGTCCGTGACTTTTGCACCGCGCGCACGCATGCGGGTGAAGGCTTCGTGGCCCGGAGTGTCGATGAAGACCACGCTGCGATCGCCGACGGCAACTTTGTACGCGCCGATATGTTGCGTGATGCCGCCAGCTTCGCCTTCAGCAACGTCGGCGGAGCGAATGGCGTCCAGCAAACTGGTTTTGCCGTGATCGACGTGTCCCATGACGGTGACGACTGGCGGACGCGGTTTCAAGCTTTCCTTGGTTTCTTCCTTGGCGACTTCGAGGACCATTTCCTCTTCAAGGGAGACGACGCTGACTACGCCGCTGAAAGCTTCGGCAAGCGTGGTGGCCGTGGGTACGTCGAGCGCCTGGTTGATGCTGGCAAAAACGCCGCGATCGAGCAGGGTTTTCAGCAGTTCCTTGGCGCGCACGTCGAGCTTTTCCGCGAGTTCGCGGATGGTGATGCCTTCGGTGATAGCCACTTCGCGCGGGGCGCGGGGCTCTGGCGGAGCGATGACGGCGGCGGCGCGGCGATCGCCGAAACCCGGGCGCTGGCGCGTAGGGTGGAGCTTACGCTCGCCTTCCTGTTCGCGCTTGTCGATGCCTGGACGCTGGCGCGAAGTGGGCTTGCGGGTATAGAGCGGCTTGCCGGGCTCGGCCTTGGAGGGAGCTTTGGTGTCCGGCATCGGGGGAAGCATGCCTGGGCGACCGGGTTGGCGCGGACCAGGCCGAGTGCCGGTGGGCAAGGGCCCGCGGCGTTGTTCAAAAGGGCGACCAGGCGCGCCGGGGCCGCCAGGCGTGGTTGGGCGCGGCGAATAGCTGCGTCCAGTACCGCCAGGGCCTCCGCCGGAGGGTGGGCGCATGGGCTGGCCGGGACGTGGTCCACTGGGGCGACCGCTACCTGGGGTGGTGCCGGGAACTGGGCCGCGGTTGCCGGTGGGCAGCGGACCGCGATTGCCCGAGGGAAGCGGGGGGCGCACAGGAGTCATAGGACGCGCGGGCGCGGTGCCGGGAGCTGCGGCTGCAGGGCGAACGCCGGGCTGGGCACCAGTACGAATGGGCTGTCCGGGGGTCTGGCCGGGACGCAGCGGTACTTGCGGACTTGGGCGAACGCCGGGCTGGGCGCCGGATTGTGCTGGAGCGGTCTGGCGAGGCGCGCCTGCCGAGGGTTGCTGCCCCGCGGAAGTTTGCGGGGTTGCGGGACGAGTAATGGGAACTGGGGGGCGCTGCGGTGCTGGAGCTAACGGGGCGGTTGCCGACGTCGGCGCGGGAGGACGCGGAGCTGAGGGAGCGGTTGGCGCAGCTGACGGAGTTACCGATTGGACGGGCGAAGCCACCGGCGATGGAGCGGTAGCCGGGGCAGCACTCGATTGCGGCGCGCCTGCGGTACCGGCGGGAGCTAGCGGGCGGGCAGCTGGAGCAGAGACGGTGGGGCGCGGACCTGCGGGACTTGTGGCAGCGACGCCCGGAGTTGGCGGAGTTGGCCTCGCAGCAGCTGGCGGAGTTGCGGGCGGCGCTGAGGGTGTGGCGGGACGAACTGGTGGCACGCTAGCAGGTGGCTGAGCTGCGGCGGCGGGTTCGTCGTCGGGCTGGCCGGCAAGCTTTTTGCGGACCTTCTCCGCGACATCGACAGGAATGGAGCTGGAGTGGGTCTTTTTTTCGGTGACGCCATAGCCGGGCAAGAGGTCAATGATGGCCTTGGCCTTGACCTCCAACTCGCGGGCGAGTTCGTTGATGCGTACTTGATTTGCGTCGTTCATTTAATCCTATTGGCCGCATGGCGGCCAGATTCTTGCTTGCGTGAAACGCGGTCTCTCCTCCGCGCTTCGTTACTGCGTTCACTGCCTGAAACTCGTGCTCATGGCCTAACTCTCGTCTGTTGCGCTCGACTGCCTTGCTGCTCTCGACTTCGATGCTGCGTCGTCACGGCCATGTGGCGAGCCCGGTGCCTTGGGGTGACCTTTCGACCGCGCCGGACGCGCCTGCTTGCTAGGGCTCGGAATGTTCCGTGCTTTGGTGATTCTCGGGATCGCCTTGCTC
>DATFYV010000372.1:0-7231 GCA_035314845.1 Candidatus Acidiferrum sp. | reverse complement strand
CTCGAAGCCAGCGTGGACCGCGAAGTCCGCGACGCTGCCGATGAAGCGTTAGCAGCTGCAGAGCCGAGCATCGAATCCATCGGCACGAACATCTATTCGCCGGATGTCGATCCGACCTCGGCGGCGTTTGAATCCGAAGCGAAGTTGCATGGTGCGCCAAAAACCATGGTGGAAATGGTGGCGGCGACGCTGTCTGACGAAATGGCGCGCGACGAACGGATCACCGTGTTTGGCGAAGATGTGGCCGACGCCAGCCGCGAAGAAAATTTGAAGCAGGTGAAAGGGAAGGGCGGGGTCTTTAAAGCCACCGCCGGTCTGCAACGTAAATACGGGGCTGAGCGCGTTTTTAATACGCCGTTGGCCGAGGCCAGCATCGTTGGCCGGGCCATCGGCATGGCCACGCGAGGACTCAAACCTGTCGCGGAAATTCAGTTCTTCGACTACATCTGGCCGGCGATGATGCAGATTCGCGATGAACTGTGCGTGATGCGCTGGCGCTCGAACGGGGCATTCAAGGCTCCGGTGGTTATCCGCGTGGCTATCGGCGGGTATCTTACCGGAGGCGCCGTATACCATAGCCAGAGCGGCGAATCGATTTTCACGCACTGCCCAGGGTTGCGCGTGGTGATGCCTTCGACGGCCCTCGACGTGGCGGGTCTACTGCGAACTGCCATTCGTTGCGACGACCCGGTGATGTTCCTGGAACACAAACATTTGTACCGCCAGCCCTACAATCGCAGCGAGTATCCCGGGCCCGATTACACCATTCCATTCGGCAAGGCTCGCGTAGTCAAGGAAGGCACAGCTGTCAGCATCATTACCTACGGTGCGGTGGTCCATCGCGCGGAAGTGGCTGCGGCGCAACTGCAGCGCGAAGGCATCTCGGTGGAGATTATCGATCTGCGCTCGCTTTCGCCGTACGACTGGGAAGCCATCGCGGCTAGCGTGCGCAAGACACACCGCGTCATCGTGGCTTACGAAGATATGCTTAGCTGGGGCTACGGCGCGGAGATCGCGGCGCGCATTGCCGACGAGCTTTTCGGCGACCTGGACGCGCCGGTGAAGCGTGTGGCCGCTATGGACACTTTTTGCGCCTATCACCCCAAGCTGGAAGACGTTATCCTGCCGCAAACGTCGCACCTCACCGCAGCGGTGAAGCAAATCCTCGCGTACTGACTGGCATGCTGGCCGGACGACCCGCTGGAATGACGCCCTAAAGGGCGTCGCTACTACGACAGCCAACCTCGCAGCCTAACCGCGCATCCCTAAGCCCTCTTGACGGGCGGGAAACTTTTCGCCATATTCCTTCGTATCTTGTAGTGAAGGCAGGACGCTATCCGTTCGTCTGGCCAGCAGTGACCGCCAAGCTGCGACAGCGCGGCGTCCGCCAAAGGGTGACACTATGATCTGCCCGAATTGCCAGAAGGACATCGCCACCGGTTCGAAGTTCTGCTACAACTGCGGCGCCGCGCAGCCGCAAGAAGGTGCGGCAGGCGCGGGTACGCCCCCGCCGTCCTACGCGTATCAAAGCGCGCCGCGCAAGCGCCTGGTGCGCTCCAGCACGGACAGCAAAATCGCCGGCGTGTGCGGCGGGCTGGCGGACTATTTTGATGTTGATCCCATGATCATTCGCTTGGTCTGGGTGGTGCTTTTCCTGTGCGGCGGCACCGGCGGGCTGGCGTACATCATCCTGTGGATCGTTCTCCCGCTCGCGCCGACCGGGGTGCCTGTGCCTGGCGCCTCCATCGTCACCTAATCAAGACCGCGGCGAACGAGCGCGTTCTTTGCATGACGGCGGTACTCTGCGCTCCGCACATCGGCAAGATTTCGCCACGGAGCGTCGCAACTCCGGCCGCACCCCGATAATCAGGTACAATCTCTGACGGAGACTTGCACGCCTTTGTCCGCGTTCATCGCCCGCCATGAAGCGTAAGCTGCTTGTCGCCGTGCCATTGTTGTGCCTGGTCGCGCTGCTGGCGTGGTTCTTCCGTCCTAAGCACGAAACGCTGGGTGAAGCCTACATCAGTGAACGCAGTGTGACGCTGTGGAGCAGCGTGGCGCAGGTGCGCGAGCCGCTGGGCATGTTGCACTACGGCGACCGCGTGGACGTGCTGGCGCGGCGCAATGACAACACCAAGGTTCGCGCGGGAGCCGCGGGCGTGGGCTGGGTGGATACGCGCTACCTAATGGAGCCCGCGCTCTGGCAACGTAGCGCCAAGCTATTGGAACAGGCTCGCACCATGCCGGTGCAGGCGCGCGGGCGCACCAAGGTGGCCACCAATCTGCGCGTCGAGCCCGGACGCACGCAGCCTCGGCTGTACCAATTTGGTCGTGGCATCGCCGTGGAAATCGTTGGCCGTGCGGTTGCCGACTGGACGCAGACTTCCGACGAAAAAGAAACCGGCGCCGAGCCGCAGGAAGCCAAAAAGGAAGAATGGTATTTAGTGCGCGGGCTGGCCACGCGCCCGCCGGGCGAATCGACCGCACGCACGGCCGAGACCAACACCACCACGCAAGCCGGGGATCAGACCATTCCTATCGCCGGATGGGTCATCGCGCGTTTCATCGAATACACTTTGCCCCAAGGGGTGGCCGAGGGTACGGCTTCCGCCAACGTGCGTCCCATCGCGTGGTTTGAGTTGAATCGCGTTACGGATCCGTCCGGCGAGAAACCACAGTATCTCGTGGCCGGGGCACGCGGACCTGACGGCCAGCCCTGTGACTTCACCACCCTGCGCGTGTACACCTGGAACCTGCGGAAGACGCGCTATGAGACCGCGTTCATCGAGAACAATCTCTGCGGTGCGCTGCCCATCCGCGTCGGCCGGGATCCCAAGAACGAGCCGGAGTTTCGCTTTCACGATATGGACGGGAGCAAGGGCGAACGCGCGTACCGGCTGATTCAAACGGTGGTGCGCCGCATTCACGAAGAGGGCGAAGTTAAGTCCAAGGGCAATTCCGCAAAACCGAAGAAACGCACGGCGGAACACTAGAATTTGCGCACAAGAGAAAGAAGTCGCGAGCACAAACAAAAATGACGCTGCATATCAATGAAGCGGAAGTCCGCGCCACACTGAGCATGGCCATGGCCATCGAGGCAGTCGAAGAGATTTCGCGTAAACAGTCGACCGCCGAAGTGGTGGTGCATCCGCGACGGCGTTTCGAGTTGCCAGGCGGAGGATTTTTCCACTACATGGCCGCAGCGGATTATGCGGCCGGCTACGTGGCCATGAAGCAGTACACCTACTCACGCGGCAAGGTGCGCTTCCTGGTACCCCTCTATGCCATGCCTACGGGCGATTTGCTGGCCATGATCGAAGCGGACTACATGGGGCAATTGCGCACCGGAGCTGCCACGGGTGTAGCCACGAAATATCTGTCGCGCCCGGATTCGCGCATCGCGGCGATCATCGGCACTGGCGGCCAGGCCCGCACGCAGCTGGAAGCCATTGCCGCGGTGCGCAAACTAGACTCTGTGCGCGCCTACGGCCGCGATGCCCTGCGCCGCGAAAAATTCGCCAAAGAGATGTCAGACCGTTTGGGAATCAGGATCACGCCCGCGGAGTCTGCGGCGGAGGCCGTGCGCGGCGCCGATATCGTTACTACCGCTACCACCACGACGCTGCCGGTGGTGCACGGCGCGGACTTGGCGCACGGCGTGCACCTCAACGCCATCGGGGCGAATCATGCCAATAAACGCGAATTGGATGAAGAAGCGGTAGCCAGCGCCGATGTGATCGTCGTTGATTCCATCGAGCAATCGCGCCAGGAAGCCGGCGATTTAATTATCGCCTTCCACGGGGACGAGACGTGCTGGACGGGAGTGAAGCGTCTGTCCGAAGTGGTCGCGGGAAAAACTCTCGGGCGTTCAAGCGCTTCGGAAGTGACGCTGTTCAAATCGAATGGCATTGCGTCCTGGGATTTGGCGGTAGCGGTGAAGGTCTACGCTGCGGCGCGCGAAAAGGGTCTAGGAAGGGAACTGCCATTCTGGAGTGAGACTTTGTAGCGGGCGCTACTTTGCGCCCAGCTTTTTCTGCAGCGCGTCGTACAGGCGTGAACGCACGTCGCCCGGTAACTCTACTGGTTCCTCATCGCAGAACAGTTCAACGGTCATCTTCACCTGATTCAGCACCACGGTACAGTGTTGGCAACCGTGGAGATGCACTTCCAAGTCGTGGCGCAGTCCGGCATCCATATCGCCATCGATGTAGTTGGAAATTTCCCGGGTTGCGCTTTGGCAGTTCAATGCACTTCACCTTGGCGGAAATAACGGCCGAGCTTGTCCCGCAGCTTCAATCGCGCCCGCAACAGCCGCGATTTTACGGCAGGCACGGAAATGCCCAAAATCTTTGCCGTCTCTTCCGTGGACAGTTGTTCCACATCGCGCAAGACAAAGGCGGTGCGGAAGTCCGGGGAGAGTTCGTCGATCGCGCCATTTAGAATCTCGTGCATCTCCGTTTGCCCATAGCGCTGCTCGGGGCTCGGTCCCCAATCCTGAATATCCTGCGGGATTAGATCCTCGTTCTCGCCGGGAATCGGTTCGTCCAGGGAAAATTGATTGGGTCGCCGCTTGCGCAGACGCATCAGCGCCTCGTTGGCCGCGATGCGCACGAGCCAGGTGTAGAAACGCGAATCGCCAGCGAAATCCTTGAGGTGCGCGTAGGACTTCAGAAACGCATCCTGCATGGCGTCTTCCGCGTCTTCGCGATTGCGCGTTATGTTCATGGTCAGGCGGAAAATTTTTCGTTCGTAGCGGCTGACCAATTCGTTAAACGCGGACAAATCTCCGCCTTTGGCGGCCGCGACGAGCAGGTGCTCGTCCTCCTTGGCCACAGTCGAAGGTATGCGGTGCGGATTGCTTGTCGACAAGGCGTCCGCTAACGGCTCCCCGGCCAGGCGTGCTCGCGCACCCGCCGCTCGGGCCATGGGCCCCTTTCCATTCTGCTCACTCATAAAGGTAGCACAGAGCACTGCCGTACCTCTGCTGTTCTCCTCTTAGATGTCATCGTTCCCTCGTAAGACTCACAAAACAGGAAACGGTTACGCCGCGGCACTTGACGGACTGGCTAGGGCGAAATACAGTTTTGGTGACACCCGGGTACCTCCGACGCGTTGGGTGGCTCTTCTCGCGCGGAAACCAGTAACGTCCTTACACTGGAAAGGGCCAAATTCACGGCTACTTGTTTCGCCGTCCCGGGCGTCATCGGCGAGCGGGAACCCGGGCTGAACGATTCCATGCGCACACTTCCCGACCATCTCCGAAAAGGCATGAAGCTGGTCATCGTCGGCTGCAATCCCACGGAATCCGCCGTGCGCGTGGGGCATTACTATGCCGGGAGGGAAAATCAGTTCTGGCCCATGCTGTACGAAAGCGGTGTGGTTCCCGAACCGTTTGACTATCACGACGACAAGCGGGTCATCGAATTTGGCATCGGTCTGACCGATCTGGTGAAACGCCCCACCAAAACCATCGCCGAACTCAAGCGCGAAGATTTTGCCGAAGGGCGTATTGTGCTGTCGCAAAAACTGGAGGAGTTTGCCCCGCACGTGGTAGCCTTCAACGGCAAGATCGTCTACGAACAATTCGCGCAACGGAAATGCAAGTTCGGCATCCAGAAGCAGTCCCTGTACGGAGCGCGGGTGTACGTGCTGCCAGAGACGGCCGGTCCGCAAAAAGCGGGTAAAGCCGAGAAGTTAGGGCACTTCAGGAAACTTGCGCAGCTGGTGGCACGAACGGCCAAAGGTCCGGACCACAAAGATCTTTCCCGGGGGGATGACGATGAGTGAGTCGGCAAAGCAGGCGACTGCTGCAGAAGTTCTGCTCGAGACTCGTCAAGGCAGTATCGTCAGCCTGGTGCTGAACCGCCCCGAAAAGCTCAATGCCCTCAACAACGATCTGGCTACCGCACTGATCAACACGTTTACCCGGCTCGAAGAAGACTCCAGCGTGCACGTCGTGGTTCTGTCGGGTGCGGGACGCGCCTTCTGTGCTGGCGGAGACTTAAGCGTTATCGGCAAAGGCCGTGAGACTGGCGAGACCAAGCATCTCGAGCCATTGTTGCGCTCCGGCATGCAGGCCGTGCTGAAAATTCGCACCATGCCGCAACCGGTTATCGCCGTGGTGCACGGCGCGGCCGCAGGTGCGGGCATGAATATCGCCTTGGCCGCCGATATTCGCCTGGCTTCGGAAGATTCCACCTTCGGACAAAACTTTGCGCGCGTGGGCCTGTTCCCCGATTACGGCGGCACGTATTTTCTGCCACAGTTGGTTGGACCCGCGAAAGCCGCGGAAATGTTTTACACGGGTGAAATGATCGACGCGCAGACCGCCTTGCGTCTGGGGATCGTCAATCACGTTTATCCCGCCGCGCAGCTCGAAGCTGCTACGCAGGCGTTGGCAGAAAAAATTGCCGCTGGGCCTCCGTTCTCCATCCGCGCCATCAAGAAGGCGGTCTTCAGCGCTCAGAAACAGGAGCTGGCGCACGCCCTGGAAATGGAAGTTCGCCAGCAGATTCAGTGTTACCTTTCCGAAGACTGCAAAGAAGGTATTCGCGCCTTCATGGAAAAGCGCCATCCGAAATTCCAGGGCAAGTGAGTGTTTGGAGTGCGGGAGCCGGGCTCTCGTTTTTTGGCCGTGCTCCCGGTTCCGCCCCGCCATCGCCGTCCAGCTTTCTTCTACTTCGTCACAAGCGGTATTCTAGCGATGGAGCGCTTACTTGTGGATGACCTGCAAATCACCCCAGCCGAAACGAAAGCGCGCCTCGATCGCGACGACGCGATTCTGCTAGTGGATGTCCGCGAACCTTGGGAAACGCAGCTTTGCCAGATCGCCGGTGCGCAACTGATCCCCATGGGATCCATACCGGCCAATCTACAAACACTTGACGTCGACGGTGAAGTCATCTGCTACTGCCACCACGGTGTGCGGAGCCTCGACGTGGCCGTCTGGCTGCGCAGCAAGGGCGTGGAGCACGCTCGTTCGATGACCGGCGGCATAGACCGCTGGTCCATCGAAATTGACCCCAGCATCCCGCGCTACTAAAACGCATGCAGATAAATACGATCGCCATCGTTGGCGCGAACGCCACCGGGCAAGCCTTCGCCCGGACTTCCGCGTTGGCCGGCTACGCCACGATCCTTGAGGATGTTTCGCGGGAAATGTTAGAACGAGGAATCGCCAGTATCCAGCTCTCGTTAGAGGCAGCGGTAGCGCGAGGAGAAATCCGGCCAC
>DATFYV010000371.1:0-4982 GCA_035314845.1 Candidatus Acidiferrum sp. | reverse complement strand
TGTGTGGGAATGCCGCCGATGACCATGATGGGGGAGGCGGCACCGGTGTGGGTGGCGGGAGACATAGCGGCGATATCGGCGCTCAGTAGAATGTAGAAGCCAGCGCTGGCGCCGCGCGCGCCGGTGGGGGTGATGTAGACGGCGACAGGGACGGACGAGACCAGGATGTGCTGGACGATGTCTTTCATGGAATCGCTCAGGCCGCCGGGGGTGTCCATGGTGATCACTACGAGGGTTGCGTGGCGTTGGGCGGCGTCACTTAAACCTTGGTCGAGGTAGGTGGCGAGGATGGGTTCCACGTCGCCGTCGATGTGGAGGACGGAGACTATGGGAGCGGACGCGGCGTGTTCGTCGGCGGAGGTGCGAGAGACGAATAGACACGCAGCGACTATAGCCAGGAAAACAGATGGCAAAACAACAGCAGCATACACTCTAGAGATGCGTGACATTGCTCACCTCGCCTTTGCAACGCGAGTTCATCTTACGCCCGGGCAAGCAGGGGCGCAGCATGCTGGTTCCCATGATTGAGGAGTCCCGGCTCATGGGGTGGCTCCGGGCTTTGCGGATTGCAGATGCGCGAGCAGGTCTTTGGCTTCGGCGTAGTTGGGGGCTATTTTTAGGGCGCGCTGGACTTCCGCGCGGGCCAGGTCGGGCTTTTTTTGTTCGAGGTAGATGCGAGCCAGGGTGACGCGGACGACGGCGGAATCGCGGGATTGCAGCGAGGCCTGGAGCTGGGCTACGGCTTCGTCGAGATTGCCACGACGGCGAGCGATATCGGCCAAGCCGCGATGCGCGGAAAGGTTGGCGGGGTCCAGGGTCAAGGCGGCGCGAAACTCGGTTTCGGCGGCGTCCACATGGCCGGCGGAGAGTTGTTGATGGGCGCGGCGAACATGGGCTTCGGCAGAATCCGCGATGGGAGACGAGGAACTGGGCGCCGAGGATTCCGCGGTGCGTATTTCTTCGCGCAGCGAGGTGGTATCCAACTCGGTCTTAATGCGGGCCATGTGCGTGAGGGTATCGCTCTTGGTGTCGAGATGAATGTCCGGGAGCCCCGCGGGCCCGAAGGATTCAGCAGCAGCGACGCGCTCCTGGTCGGCTTCCTGTTTGCGTCCCGCTTTCTCCAAAGAAAAAATCAGCAGGGCGCGGTCTTCGGCATTGTCCGGCTCGCGTTCAGCGGCTTCGCGAAAATAGCCGGCGGCGTTGCCTGGATCGCTGGCTTGCAGGGCGAGCAAACCGAGATTGAAGGGATAGTCGTCTTCGTCGGGATCGAGATCGGCGGCGCGCTGTAAATCGGTCTGCGCGCCGCTGGCGTCGCCGAGGCGAGCCTTGGCGAGGGCCAGGTTATTGAGAATTTCCGGGAGGTCGCCGCCAGCAATTACGCTGGAGGCACCGGCGTTGCTCGAACCGCCTTCGCGCAAAGCTTCGCGCAGCGCGGTAAACACTTCCGCGGCGCGTTCCGGCTGGCTAAGGAGCAGGCGGCATACGCCGGTGGTGAAGACGGCTTCAGCGTAGCGGTCGTGTTTTTTTGGCACGCGCTCGTACCACGGCAGAGCGGAATTGCAATCGCGGCGAGCGAAATAGACTTCGCCAAGCCAGAAATCGGGTTCGGGCCAATCGGGTTCGAGGCGGGCGGCTTCGCGGAGTTCGCGGAGACGGACTTCGTCTTCGCTGGCTAGGAGGCCGCGCACGTAGTGTTCGAAGGCGTCGAGACGCAGGGGGCGCTGTTTTTTGGAAAATTCCGCGAGGCTGAGCGGGTAGGAGCGGTCGTAGGAGGAGAGGGTGCGCCAGGCAAGGCGGGTTTGCAGGTCCATCAGGGAATCGAGGGGGCCGGACTCGTGGACTACCGGGAACAGGGCCGCCGGATTGACGCGGAGAATGCGCGATTCGACGGTGAGCGTGGAACCATCGGAAGCGAAGGTGCCGAAGATTACGAAGTCGGCGTCGAGGTCTTCGGCGATGCGCAGCATGGTGGCGTGGCTTAATTTTGCGCCGCCTGGGAGGCCATACCGGTCGAGTTCATTGACGCGGCCAGTGTGGGAGTAAACGGATTCGCCGGCGGCGGAGAGGCGGAGGATGGTGAGTTCCTCGAGGCCTTCGCCGAGCCAATCGAGGCGCGGGGAGGCGCCGGCGTTTTCGAAGGGGAAGACCAGATAGATTTGGGAGCCTGTGGGGTTGGCGGTTCTGCGGGTCTGCTGCGCTGGCGTTTGGGTAGCAAGGAAAAAAATAGCGACTAGGACTGCGCTTCCACAGTGCGATAAGGCATTGCGGTTTGGGCGGATTGGTGGCCCGGGAGATTTTGCTGCCATGTCGTTTTTATTGTAGCAGAGCGGTTGCACGAGGAGGGCAAGGGTTCCAGGAGGCAAGGCAAGAAGTCCAAACGCACAGACACGGAGGACGCAGACAAGAGACGATGGCGACGCGTCTACAAAGGCGATGCTTGGGCCTATGGCTGGTCGAGCGCGGCGTTTTTGAACTTTGG
The DNA here is from genome assembly GCA_035314845.1 of Candidatus Acidiferrum sp. Taxonomy (GTDB): domain Bacteria; phylum Acidobacteriota; class Terriglobia; order Acidiferrales; family UBA7541; genus Acidiferrum. Next base: position 2,503 of record DATFYV010000371.1, on the reverse strand, counting down.
CGGTCCTAGAGGCTTGGGGGTCAGGGCTTCCTGGACTTCAGGATTTTTCAGATAGGCGGCGAAGACCGGGTCGGACTTGGCTTCGGCGAGGGCCTTGTAGCCTTCGTCCTTGGCTTTGCGCAGGTAGATGATGCAGCGCTCAAGGTTGCCGGCTTCGGCAAAGGATTTGGCGAGCATGAAGTAGAAGCGGCCGCGATCATCGACGGTGCGATCCTGCAGGACGGAACCGGCGCGCGAGCCGTTTTGCTCAAAGAATTTGGGATCGAGGATAAGCGCCTGGCGGAAGGAGTTCAGGGACTGCTCGTATTTTTTATCCTCGAAATAGGCGTAGGCCAGATTGCTGTACAGCACGGGCATGTCTTTGCGGATGCTGATGGCTTTTTGATAGGCGCGAATGGCCTTGCCGTAGCGTTTCCGCTGATACCAGATGGTGCCAATGTTGTTTTCAGCGTCGGCGTATTGCGGGTTGACTTTTATGGCGCGCTCGTAGCATTTCAGGGCCATAGCGAGGGCTTCCTGTTGATGCAGGGAGATGCCGAGTTTATTGAGGTATACGGCGTTCTGCGGCGCGGCGTCGGAGAGGCGCTTGAAGACTTGCGAGGCTTCGCGATATTGCTTGCGAACCATGAACAGATCGCCGAGTTGCTCATCGGTGAGCTCCGGGCGAACGGTGATGACCGAGGGATCCACGGCGGGCGGCATCTGCGGGGTAGATTGCTGCAGAGGCACACGCGGGAAGGACGGAATGGCGCTGGAGACCCCGGGGCTCTCGGTGAAATTTTGTGCGGAGGAGGTAACGGTGAAACTCAGGAGGAGTACGCCTGCTGGAAAAACTACGGAAAGTCGGCCCATGGAGAACCTCTTTCAATCCGGGTTCGGTTTGGCCTGATCCGGATCCTTCTTCTTGCCCCCGAAGATACCAAAAATCTTCGCTAAAGGGCTTTTTTTCTTTTCCGCGGGCTTAACCGATGGGTCACCGGCCTGGGCCTGGGTTGTGGCGGGCCCGCCAGCGTCGGAGGAGGCAATGGGCTGGCCGTTGGCATCGGTTTGCGGGGCTTTGGGCTGGCCACCGCCGAAGATGTGGGAGAGCCAGTTTCCGGAGGTGCTGGCGGTGTGGCTTCCGCCGTGGAGGTCGCAGAATTGTGTGGGAGCAGAGCCGGCTACATAGACTTCGTCGCGAGTGGTGGGGCAGCTGGGGGTGGCGAGCTGCAGGGATTCGGGATCGATGCTGACGGATTGCACGCCATCGGGCATGCTGAATGGCTTTACATCCTTGTAGGCGGGGAGGGCGGTGGCTTTGAGCATGAAGTCGGCCCAGATGGGGGCGGCGGCGGCGCCTCCGGCGAGGCCCAGGTCGCGATTATCGTCAAAGCCGACCCAGATGACGCAGACAAGGTTGGAGGTGAAGCCGGCGAACCAGCCGTCGCGGGAGGTGCCGGTTTTGCCAGCGGCGGGGAGGGTGAAGCCGCGGGCACGCACGGCGGCGCCGGTGCCCTTGTTGAGGACGTCCTGGAGGACGCTGTCGACGAGATAGGCGACGCGGGGGTCGAGGACAGCTTTGGTTTGCGGTGAGTATTGCTCGAGGGTGCTGCCGTCGGCGCGGGTGACGCGGTGAAGGAATTGGGGTTCGGCGCGCGTGCCCATGGTGGCGAAGGCGGTGTAGCCGGCGGCGACGTCCACGGGGGTCATTTCGTAGGCGCCCAATGCGACCGCGGGCGTGGGCTGAATGTTGGCGCCGAGACCCATCTGGCGGGCGATTTGAACTACGCGGCCGTAGCCGATAAGCTCGGCGACTTTCACCGTGGCGACGTTTAGGGAGTTGGTAAGGGCTTCGCGGACCGTGACGTGGCCCATGAATTTTTCGCCGTAGTTATTGGGAGTGTATTCCTTGTTGTCGAATTCGAAGGTGGTGGGCTCGTCATCGATGGTGGTGGCGGGGGTGATGATAGGTTGAACGTTGGTGACGGCGTTGTCGAAGGCCGCAGCGTAGACGAAGGGCTTGAAGACGGAGCCGGGCTGGCGATGGGCTAAGGCGTGATTGAGCTGGCTTTGGCCGTAGTCGCGGCCGCCGATGACGGCTTTGATTTCGCCGGTGCGGGGGTCGAGGGCGACCAGGGCGACCTGGACTTGGGGGATGGTTTCGTTGGTGCCCTTCTTGGCTTGTTCCTTTTTCCACTTGTCGTATTTCTTGGCTAACAGTTTGTCGACGTTGGCTGCGCCGGTTTCTACGGCGGAGGCGGCGGCGCGCTGCAATGCGGGGTCTAGCGTGGTGTACACGCGAAAATTCTCCGTGGTCAGCTCGCTTTCGGAATATTTGTCGAGCAGGTGGTCTTTGACCATGTCGACGAAGTACGGGGCTTCACTGCCGGACACGGAGGTGCGAACGATTTTTAGGGGGGCACGCTTGGCGTCTTGGGCGTCGGCTTCGTTGATGTATTTGTTTTCCACCAATTGCGTGAGGACGCGGTCGCGGGCTTGCGCGCCGCGCTCGGGGTGGCGGTCG
>DATFYV010000370.1:0-6460 GCA_035314845.1 Candidatus Acidiferrum sp. | reverse complement strand
TTTTCGAGCAGCGCGTCGGCTAGGGCGTAACTCCACACCGGGTTCATGCCTTCGAGGTGGAGACTTTGCAGCCAGCGGAAACCCTGGGGATCGACGCAGCCGCTGTTCCAGCCATGGGTGCTCAAGGCAAAAGCTTCGCCGCCGTAGCGCGCGTTTTCGTCGACGCCCGCGACCAGCACTGTGCGGCCCACCGGCGGTTGCAGCGCAGCGACCAGCAAGCCGTGATAGCGCCGCGTCGCGCCTCCCAGCATGTTGCCAGACGCGAACCCGCCGAGACCGTTGGTGACTAGCCATTCCCGCGCTTCGGCGGCATCGAGGCGTCCGCAGATGTCTCGGCCGAAGTGAATCTCCGCTTCGGGAGCAATTGTGAATGATTTTGCAATCTTGGTATCCGCGGAAAGCGGCTCCGGCTGTGACTGCCGCTCGCGGGCAGGTTTGGTTACCAACGCCTTGCGGGAGGGTCGCGCCGCGTTGGTGCGCCGCGCGTTATTCGAATCTTCTTTGGCCATTCGCGCCTACTCTACCTTATCGCCGATTGCAGCATACGTGGATTGCTCTGCGCGGTGCTACTCGCCGCTCTGCTCTAAGAGCTTGGCCACCAGGCCGGTCCAGCCGGTCTGGTGATTCGCGCCGATGCCCGCGCCGTTATCGCCGTGAAAATATTCATAGAACTGCAGATAGTCCTTCCAGTGTGGGTCACTTTGGAAAATTTCCTCGCCACCAGCTACCGCGCGCCGGCCGTCCGCGCCGCGCAGGAAAATATGCACCAGGCGGCGCGATATTTCCGCGGCCACTTGCCACAGGTCGGCTTCATTTTTGGACCCGGTGGGACATTCCACTTTAAAGTCGGCCCCATAGTAGTGATGAAACTTCTGGAGCGACTCCACTAGTAGATAATTCACGGGGAACCACACCGGGCCGCGCCAGTTGGAATTGCCACCGAAGATTCCGGTCGAGGATTCCGCCGGCTCGTAGTCCACGCGGCTCACGTGATCGTTGACTTCCACTTCATAGGGGACGTCTTTGTGATAGCGGGAGAGCGCGCGGATGCCATGCGGCGAAAGAAATTCCGCTTCGTCCAGCATGCGCGCCAACACGCGCGTGAGTTGCTTGCGATTCACCAGTGACAGGAGCCGGCGCACACCGCGCGCTGATCGCTGCGTGCTCTCCAAGTGCTCCGGCAGGCCGGTGTGATTGTCAATAAACCACTGCATGCGGCGCTTGAACCCGGGTAGCTTGTCGATCACTTCGGGTTCCAGGGTTTCCACGGCAAACAAGGGGATCAGCCCAACCATGGAACGAATCTTCATGAAATGCTCGTCGCCGTTGGGCAACTGCAGCACGTCGTAGAAAAAGCCGTCTTCGTCGTCCCACAGCGAAATGCCTTTTTTTCCGACATCGCTCATGGCCCGCGCGATGCTCACAAAATGTTCGAAGAATTTGCTGGCCACGTCTTCGTATGCGGGATCTTCCTTGGCCAGTTCCAGAGCAATGGCCAGCATGTTCAGACAGAACATGGCCATCCAGCTAGTGCCGTCGGATTGTTCGAGATGGCCGCCCGTGGGCAACGGCGCGGAGCGGTCAAAAACTCCGATATTATCGAGCCCCAGGAAGCCGCCCTGAAAGATGTTCATGCCGTCGGGGTCTTTACGGTTCACCCACCAAGTGAAATTGAGCAGCAGTTTGTGGAAAACCTTTTCGAGGAATCCGCGGTCCGCGACGCCACGCACGCGCCGCTCAATTTTGTAAACGCGCCAGGCCGCCCAGGCATGCACGGGGGGATTCACGTCGCCAAAAGCCCATTCATAAGCGGGTAGCTGGCCGTTGGGATTCATATACCATTCGCGCAAAAGCAGGACCAGCTGCTCCTTGGCGAAATCCGGATCGACCATCGCCAGCGGAATGCAGTGAAAGGCCAGGTCCCACGCCGCATACCATGGATACTCCCATTTGTCGGGCATGGAAACGATGTCGTCGTTGTAGAGGTGGGTCCAATTCTTGTTGCGGCCTTCCCAGCGTTGCGCAGGCGGAGGCGGCCCAGCGGGATCGCCTTGCAGCCAGGTGAGCACGTCATAGTGATAAAACTGTTTGGAAATCAGCATGCCGGAGAGCGCCTGGCGCATGACGCTTTTTGCATCCTGAGAAAGTTGTTTGGGCGTGCGCGAAGCATAAAAATCGTCGGCCTCTTTTTGCCGCGCGGTAAAAACGCCTTCAAAACCTTCCGCAAAATCGTTGGCCGCGGGTACGCCTTCCAGCCGATCGCTGTGTCCCGGGGACGCCGGGCCGCCTGCGGCACTGGAGCTGCCTTCTAGCTCGCCAAGCGGGTCAAGATCCGTCAGGCGCAGCTTGATCGTTCGGGATTCTCCCGGCCCAAGGGTCATGGGATAGTACGCGGCCATTTTTGTGCCGGTCATCGAAGGATTCACCGCGGAATGCTTTCCGGCGATAAAGTATTCGTTGAAAGCATCCTTGACGTACGGCGAGGCGTTTTTGCCGTTGAAGAGCTTGGCGAAATTGGTCTCATTCTCGGTGAATAGGAGTTCCGGCTGCCCTCCGCAGAGCAGCCACCGCTTTCCGTATTGCCAGTGCTGCAATTCAGTGCAGGCTCCGCCCGGGATAATGTTGGCCTTGCGGATCACCGGGCGCCTCGGATCTTTTCCCCATGACCAGGTGTTGCGGAACCACAGCGAGGGCAGCAAATGCAGGGTGGCCGGTTCCGGCCCGCGATTGACAACGGTAATCTTGATCAATATGTCTTCGACATCGGCCTTGGCATACTCGGTGAAGACATCGAAGTAGCGATGCTCGGCAAAAATCCCGGTATCCACCAGCTCAAACTCAGGATCCTTGCGGGTCCGCCGGTTATTTTCGTCAATCAGCTGTTGATAGGGATACGCCGCGTGCGGGTATTTATAAAGCATGCGCATATAACTATGCGTCGGCGTGGAATCCAGATAGAAATAGCATTCTTTGACGTCTTCGCCGTGATTGCCCTGATTGCCGGTAAGCCCGAATAGCCGCTCTTTTAGAATGGGATCTTTGCCATTCCACATCGCCAGTCCCAGGCAGACAAACTGGTGACGGTCACTGATGCCCGAAATGCCGTCTTCTCCCCAGCGATAAGCCCGCGAGCGCGCATGATCGTGCGGAAAGAATTCCCATGCTGTGCCGTTCTCGCTGTAGTCCTCGCGCACCGTGCCCCACTGCCGCTCGGACAGATATGGCCCCCAGCGCTTCCAGTGACTCTTACGCGTGCGCGCTTCTTCCAGGCGGCGGTCTTCGATGGTTTGCAGTCTGGGCATGGGCGGGACCTCGGCTTAGCGATTGAGTTTAGGATATGGTGGCATTATTCGGGTAGTTTCGCGGTGCGGCAGCAAGCGCAACGTGCCCGGTCAAGTACGGTGCAAAGGAATTTAGTATCCACGCCTGGCTGAGTTCATCCAACTACTGCCGAGCGCACACATAGGAATATTAGTGTTTCACGAATCAGCCCTGTTCCGCGCCTACCGCGTCATTGGCGCTTTCGTTGTACCCTTTCTTGGTCAACTTTCATTACCGCTTTAGATGCACCCCGAACGAGTGTGGCTCAGTGAGCCTGAAGGAGTCTCCGAAATGCTTCGCAACAACTGGCGTCCACGCAAATTGCTGCGCGCCCTTCTCATCCTAAGCGTTAGCTGCGTTATCGCCGCGAGCGTAGGCGCCAATCCGGCGCGCGCCCAGGCCGCGGAAGCGTCGGGTGACACCTTACACAAGCTCAACGAATCCGTCGACAATCTCATCAAAAAGGTTTCTCCCAGCGTGGTGCAGATTCTGGTTACTGGTTACGGCCCTCTGGAGGAGAGCGACCGCGCCAGCACCAGCGTAATCATCGGACGACAGCGGGCTATCGGCTCCGGCTTTGTGATCGACGCCGGCGGGTACATCGTGACCAACGCGCATGTGGTGAACGGCGCGCAGCTCGTGCGCGTGGTGCTCCCGGTGGGGAGTAATGAAAACTCTGTCAGCGACGCGCTCTCCACACGCAGTAACGTGGTGCCCGCACGGGTCGTAGGCGTGGCCCGCGACATCGACTTGGCGCTGCTGAAGGTGGACGGCGTCAAGCTCAACGCCCTGCCCGTTGCCGCCTATCGCAGCCTGCGCCAGGGCGAAATTGTTTTCGCCTTCGGCAGCCCGGAAGGCCTGCGCAACACCGTGACCATGGGAGTCATCTCCGCCGTGGCCCGCCAGACCGACCTCGATTCTCCCATGGTGTATGTGCAGACCGACGCACCCATCAATCCGGGGAATTCCGGAGGCCCGCTAGTGAATGTGAACGGCGAGGTCGTGGGCGTGAATACTTTTATCTTGTCGCAGTCCGGGGGCAATGAAGGACTGGGCTTCGCCATCCCCAGCAGCGTGGTGAATGTCGCCTATAAACAACTGCGCCAGTTCGGGCATCTGCACAAGACCGAAATCGGAATTGGCGTGCAGACCATCACGCCCACGCTCGCTGCCGCGCTGAACCTGCCGCGCGCTTACGGGGTGATCATCTCCGATGTCAAACCGAATACGCCGGCCATCGCCGCCGGTCTGCTGATTGGAGATGTGCTGCTTTCCGTGGACGGACGCCCGGCGGAGAACCTGCCGTTTGTGGGCTTGCAATTTCTCTCGCGAGACACCGGCGACAAGGTCCATCTCGAAGTGCTACGCGGAAAAGACCGCCTGGCCTTCGACGTTAAAGTGATGGAGCCGCCGCACGACATGGATCAAATCGCGGCGCTCGCGGACCCGCAAAAGAGCCTGGTGCCCGCGCTGGGAATTCTAGGCGTGGAAATCGATGAAAAGATCGCCGGCATGGCGCCGGATCTTCGCGATCCCTTTGGTATCCTGGTGGCGGCTCGTGCCGCCGGCGCCAGCATTGAAGTTCCGCTGGTCACCGGCGACGTCATTCGTACGCTCAACGGCGTTCCGATGACCACGCTTGACCGTCTGCGGAGCACGCTCAAATCCATGCCGCCGGGTTCCGCGGTTGCGCTGCAGATTCAGCGCGACGATCGTTTGCTCTATATTGGGTTCACCACCGAAGGTCAGTAACACCGCGCAGGTCCGAGGAAGTTCTACATCTCGGGCGTCGCTACCTCCGCGCCGCGCCGCACATCGTAGACGAAAAAATCGTGTACGCTGCGCCTGCGGCTCCGGCCTAAGGCGACGATGAGTGTGCGAGCTTCTTCCAAAGTGGCCACAGCTTTGACCCACAGTGGCTGGCCATCCGGCAAGCGTTCAAAAATATCGTAGGTTAAAGACATGCTTTTGGCTCCTTCCGTATTTTTGTTGTGCCCCACGTGCTCCGCAATGCGATTTCACGCGAGTGCTACGGCAAACCGCGGACCAAAACCATCCGCAATTTATGTTATTTGTAATCAGCCACTTACGGATCATGCCGCAGAACGACATGTACTACGACCCGGTGCGGAAAGCGTAGCCTTTGCGCGCCCTCGGTAATTCCTCCCAGACCTAGTACCAAATCCCACCCGCGCCTTCTAGTCCCTCGAAAGTTCACCACCGCTGGAGAATGCACTCGGCGATATCCACTGTTCCCTGTAATCGGGCGAAGGGTTCTAGGTGCTAGCCTTGCGGTGGCTGGCTGCGAACACTTTCCCTCCCTGAGCCGCAGCTGAGTTATCCGAGACAATTTTCCGCTACAGCTCATTCACCCCTGCGCATGGGCGAATCGGCGGGGATCGAGGGCCACGATGCGAGCAAAAAAAATCCGTGTTTTGGTGGTGGATGATGAAGACCGCTTGCGCCAAATGGCTACTGGCCTTCTGCAATCGGAGGCTGACATCCAAGTCGTTGGCGAAGCCGCGAACGGCCGCACTGCAGTCGACCTGAACCACGCGCTATGTCCCGATGTGATCGTCATGGACATCGCCATGCCGCAGTTAAATGGCCTGGAAGCGACGAAGCTAATCCGTAAGGAGACGCCCTGGGCAAAAATTATCATCATCACCGCCATGGCCGCCGATCCTTACCGCAGAGCGGCCATGGACGTTGGCGCTAGTGCGTTCCTCTCCAAAGGCTCTCTGTACAACGATCTCGTCCCTATGATTCAGAGCATGTTTAACTGAGGCGCTTTACTCCGACCTCGCTGGGCTGCACCGTAGCTGCGGGGCGCGTCCGCAAGTGTCGTGGCTTCTTCGATGCCCGTTCCACCCCATTAGGCAAATGAAATAACGTAAAAGATGCAGTGAATTTCTCTTCGGCTGTGCAGGATTTATTGTATTGGCCGCATGGCCTCTGAGGCGCAACCTGCCAAAGTTACAGTTCGTTTCGCCAAAAAGTTTCGCCAAAAAAGGAGATTTCACATCATGGCCAAGAATAAATCCGTGCTAGGCATTTATGGCACACGCAGCGGCGTTGAAAACGCAGTTCTGGCATTCAAAGACGGCGGTTTTTCCAATTCCGACATTTCCGTTTTGCT
>DATFYV010000369.1:0-9457 GCA_035314845.1 Candidatus Acidiferrum sp. | reverse complement strand
ACCAATACGGAAGCCGCTTCCTGCTCGAGATAGCTGAGTTCGCTGGCCAGTTCGCGCGAGAGGGTCAGAGTTTTGCGATAGACGACGGTGAATTCCTGGCGAAACTGCTCATACTTACGCTCGATGTCTTCCGCGACGGGGGCGTCGAGCTTGCCTTCGTGCACCATCTTCGGGATGTCTTCGATCGGGACCATCTGGCCTTCGAGGACGGGGAAAATCTCCGGCAAGGCCACGGCGCCGACTTGCATGTGGCCGAGGGCGAACTGCTCGCGGGCAATGCGGCGGGTGAAATCGTCCATCAATTCCTTTTCGCGGACAGTAAAGCGTTCGACGATGCGGCTTTTCTGGCGTTGGAAGGGCTCGCCTTCGAAAACTTGAGGAATACGGCGGCGCAGGAAGTCGATACCCGCCTGCATATCTTTGCGGAAGGCGTTGGCTTGTCCGCGAGGCAGGGAGAGCAGGCGGGGACGGTCCGGCAACTTAAAATTGTTGACGTAACAGCGGTCGAGAGATTTTTTGGTTTCCGGGTGCAGCTCCTCGATCATCTGGGCGATGGTGCCGCCGCGGCTGGTACCGGCCAAGCCGCACACGAAGACGTTGTAGCCTGGAGCGCTCAATTCGACGCCCATTTTCAGGGCGCGGAGGGCGCGTTCCTGGCCAATGAAGCCCTCGCGCGGTTCGGCCTGCGCGGTGGTCTCAAAGGGGATGCGCGCAAGGTCGCAGCGCCAGCGCAGCTTGCCCGAAGGCAGCTCGGCGTGCGGGGAGGCGGGCTTGGCAGAGGGCGTAGTCATCCGGCGGGGTACATTAGCACAAGCGCGCGTGAGTGAATTTTAATTTGCTGGAGGTGGTGAACACAGAGTTACGCATAGCTCGTGGCCGCTTCTTGCAGAATGGTCAAGGACCTGATGCGAGCATTTCGTCGCGGCGGTCCATGTACACGCGGAAGACGCCCATGGCGGCGGCAAGAATGGTGGGCCCGGCAACGAGTCCTAAAAGGCCGAAGACCTCGAGACCACCGATGACGCCGATGAAAACGAGCAGGTCATTGAGTCGGGTGCGGTTGCTGAGCAGCAACGGGCGGACGATGTTGTCGGCCACGGTGGAGACGCCACCACAAATGGCGACAACCAGGATGGCCTTGCCCCAATGGCCGGTGAAGACGAGCCACAAAACGCCCGGAACCCAGACGAGCGCGGAACCGACTACGGGCACGACGGAAAAGAAGGCGATGACCACGCCCCAGAAGATTGGGGTGGAGATGCCCGCGATGGCGAATGCTACACCTCCAAGAAAACCCTGAATGCCAGCGATGACCAGCGCCACGGCGACGCTGGCAAAGATCAGTTCCCGCGATTCCTTCATCATTTCGCGCTGGATGTCGTCATCGAAAGGCATGAGGTGACGTAGAGCACGAACCACGCCCTTGCCATCGCGAAACATGAAGAACAGGGTAAAGATGAGCAGGAAGAGGTCGACGAAGAAATTGGCAAAATTTTTCAGCAGCGCGCCGATGCTGCCAGCCACGAAGGAAGCGAATTTTTCCGCGTCCTGTTGCAATTGACCTGCGATATCGACGGTTTGCATGGAGGCTGGCAGGCGGTTGCGCAGCCAGGCCTCCAAGTCTGGGAGGAAGCCCTGGTCGGGCCCCTGCCCGTGTACCGCAAGGGTGGCCTGCAAGCGAACGGAAGCTTCGAGGCCCTGGCGGGCGGTGTAGAACAGCACCAGCAACGCAGGAACGATGAGCAGGAAGGTGACCGCGAGAGTGCTTACTAACGCAGCGCGGCCGGGAAGCATGCGCTTGAGAAGCCGTTCATATAGCGGGTAAAAAAAGATGGCCAGCACTGCGGACCACGCGAGCGGGACGAGGAAGGGCTCGAAAATACGAAAAACGAGATAGCCAAGCAGCAATAGTGCGCCGTAGGAGAGTACGGTAGCCAGGCGGTCACTGGTGGTTTGTTGTGCGAGAGAAGCGTTGCGCATGCGCGGTATATAATCCGTACGGTTGAATGGCAATGGGCGCCGGTTGACGGACCGGCGGTTCCAGCTAAACTGAGTGCTACACAGCCGGAAGTGAAAGTTTCTGTCTCCAGTCTCGCACAAACAGGTCAACGGTAGCCAAGAACCGCGAAATTTGATGCCTGAAAAACCATACTCGCTAACGGCGTACCAGGTTCGCCTGCTGGTGGTGCTGGTACTGATCAATTTTGTTAATTTTGCGGCGCGCCAGGTTTTTGTGCCGCTCATTCCGCTATTGCGCGCGCATTTGAACGTCAGCGATGCGGAGCTGGGTTCGCTGCAGACTTGGTTGCTGCTGGTGCTGGCGGTTTCCAGCGTGCCGTTCGGATATCTCGCGGATCGCTTGAGCCGCCGGGCGATTATCTGGATTGGAATTTTGTGCTGGAGCTTGGCAACCTTCGCAGGGGGGCTGGCCTCCACGTTCAGCTCGTTTTTGGTGGCAAGAGCCTTTGTGGGGTTAGGCGAGGCCGCGTACGCGCCTGCCGCGCAGTCCATGATTTCGGGCGCGTTCCCGAAGGAGCGCCGAGCGATGGCGCAATCGATTTTTGCCAGCGGCATGCTGCTCGGAGGAGCCTGCGGGCAGGTGCTCGGCGGGCTAGTAGGTGCGCGCTATGGCTGGCAGGTGGCATTTTTTATTGTGGCCATTGCCGGACTGATTCCCAGCGGGGCGCTATTCTCGATTGAAGAGCCGGCGCGCGGACCACGGTCGGAGCTGGTGCCGATTTGGCGGCTGCTGAAGATTCCGGCGTTCATGGCCATGATTGCGGCCGGGGCGTGTGTGACCTTTGCGAGCGTGTCGCTGCTGACGTGGGCGGTTGATTTTGCGGTGAACTACAAAGACTTCAGCTTGCGCGAAGCCTCCGTGGTGCTGTCCTTGATTGCGCTGTTCTCGTCGGTTACCGGGGTGCTGACGGGCGGGGCGGTGGCCGACCTGATGCAGCGGCGCTTTGCGTATGGGCGGATCGCAGCCATCGCGGCGGCATTCTTATTGGCCGCGCCCTTCCTGCTGCTGGCGATCCAGACGGAAGAAAAAGTGGTGGTACTGCTGGGGCTAGTGGTTTCTGGATTCTTCATGTCCTGGTATCACGGGCCGGCCACGGCGGTGTTGCACGACATGATGCCGCGGAGGGCGCATGCCACGTCGATAGGGGTGTATATGCTGGTGACGCAACTCGTGGGAGGATTTGGCCCCCAGGTGGTGGGAAAGATTTCTGATTTGCACGATTTGCAACTGGGGCTGCAGACTTGCGTGGCGGTTATGGTGGGCGGGGCGTTGTTGATGCTGCTGGTGATTCATTTTATCCGCCGGGATGGATTGCGGCATCCTTCGCTGGAGGTGTTTCATGCGGAGTCGGCGGATTAGGCGGCGTTTCGGATGCGGGGAAGAACCGATGGGTTCTTACGCCTGGGCAAGCAGGGGGCGCAGCATGCTGCGCCCCTACAAAGAACGTGACCGCCTCAGAATATGGCCTCTACGAACAAACAGCGTCAGGAGTAAATACTAAAGGGCGTTTAGTGGATGCCGAGTTGTTCGATTAGGCGGAGGACTTCGGGTTCGCTGACGTCGTAGAGCGGGCGCTCGTCGTCTTCCTCGAGGCGTTCGCGCAGGTATTCGGCGGAGACGTAGCTGGCTTCGCGGTCGGTTAAGTCGCGGCCGCGGCGTTCGTGGAATTTGACGAACGCGGTATGCGCCAGGCCGACGACCAGGGCTTCCCCATCTACGAAAAATTTGGTGTCGATGGTGTCGGCATGGCGCGTGGCGATGCCGTTCCACATGTGCGAGAAGCGGCAGTGGAATTCGCGGCCGCTGAGTTTGGAAGTCACTTCAAAAGCGCCGATGAACTGGCTCATGGCGCCAGCGTTGGCGAGTACTGGGCGGGTAGTGGTCAAGCAGTCTCCTTCATCTCTGCGCAGCGATTGCGTTCCATAAATTCCGATTAACGGCCGGCAACGGCCGCAGTGCCGACGTTGCTGTAATTCTGGATTGCGGCCCCGACGCCGGCTCCTGAGCCGAGACGATAGCCCTGATCCAGCAGAACTTTTTCAAAGGCGCCGAGGAACAGCAGGACGTTGGCTTTCTGGCTGCAATAGCCCATCAGGCCGATGCGCCAGATTTTGGCTTTTAGCGGGCCAAGGCCGCCGGCGATTTCGATATTGAATTCGTCGAGCAACTGATTGCGAACTTTTACGTCGTCGATGCCGCTGGGAATCATGACGGCGGTGACGGTCGGAAGGCGCTCGGCGGGATCCTTTACCAACATTTCCAAGCCCATGGCTTCGAGACCGGCGATCAGCGCGAGTTGGTTCTGGCGATGGCGCTCCCAGCGATTCTCGAGGCCTTCTTCAAGGGTCATGCGCATGGCTTCGCGCAGCGCAAAGATCAGCGAAATGGGCGGAGTGTGATGATACAGGCGGTCCTTGCCCCAATAATTCATCGCGGTGGTCAAGTCGAAATACCAGCTCTGGACTTTCGTTTTGCGGTTGCGAAACACTTCCTCAGCGGCTGGGCTGACCGTGATAGGCGACATGCCTGGAGGCGCGCTGATGGCCTTTTGCGTACCGCTGAAACAGATATCCACGCGTTCCTTGTCCACGTGCAAGGGAACCGCGGCCAACGAAGCTACGGTGTCGACGATTAACAGCGCGCCGAGTTCATCGGCTACCTGGCGAAAACCGGCTAGTTGCGTGAGGACGCCGGAAGAAGTCTCGCCCTGCGCCAGCCCGATAATCTTAATTTTGCGTCCCTTGCCGATCTTGCGGACTTCCTCGGGATCGACCGTCGTGCCATAGGGCGCTTCGACGCGGGTGACTCTGGCGGAGGTGCGCCCGGCAATTTCCGCCATACGGTCGGAGAACCAGCCGTTGACGCACACAACGGCCTCGTCGCCTTCTTCCAGTGTGTTGACTAAGGAGGCTTCGATGCCGCCGGAGCCGGAAGCCGAGAGCGGCATGGTGATGCGATTCTCGGTTTGAAAAATTTGGCGCAGGAGCACTTGCGTGTCGTCCATGCAACCGCGGAACCATGGATCGACGTGGCCGACCAGGGGCGTGGACATGGCGCGATAGACGCGCGGGTGCATCGAAGACGGCCCAGGCGTGAGCATCAATCTTACGGGGGGATCTAGTTCGCCGACAGTTTGTGCCATGACGTTTTCGCTTTCTTTTCTTGCAGTTACGGCTGCAAGACAGCGCCAGTGCGTCGTGTGCGGGACATCGCGAAGCGCGCTCGAAACAACAATTCTGCCGCAATCGCGAGGGGTCCGCAACCGACAAATTGGCTGGGACGTTTGCCGCCGTCAGGGCTTTAGGCAGCGAGCTTTTGTTCTTCGGGGGCGAGCATGTGGGCTGGGACTTTGCGCAGTTCCCAGATCAGGCCGAGCCAGGACATCAGCTTCAGCGTGTAGTAGGTGATGTCGATCTCCCACCAGTAGAAGCCTTGGCGGGCGGAGGCCATGAAGTGGTGATGGTTGTTGTGCCAGCCTTCGCCGAGGGTCACCAGCGCCAGGAGCAGGTTGTTCTTGCTGGTGTCGGAGGTTTCGTAGCGACGCGAGCCAAAAAGGTGTGAGAGCGAATTGATGGTGAAGGTGCCGTGCCAGCACAGTACGGTGCTCAGAAAAAAGCCCCAGATGAGCAGCGGCCAGCCGCCAATGAGCCAGGTGGCGACCCCGAGGGTTATGGGCGGAACGAGATGATACTTATCCAGCCAGCGCAGCTCGGGAAATTTGGCGAAATCGCCGATGTAGTTGAGCCGGGTGTCGTTGTACTTGTCGGAGATAATCCAGCCGATGTGAGACCAGAAAAAACCGAACAGCGTGGGCGAGTGTAAATCTTCTTCCTGGTCGGAGAAGCGGTGATGATGGCGATGATGCGCGGCCCACCACAGCACGCCCTTTTGCACCGAGGTCATGGCCATGAAGGCGATTAAAAACTGGAAGACGCGGCTAGTCTTGTAGGAGCGATGCGAGAAATAGCGATGATAACCGGCGGTGACGAAAAACATGCGCAGCTCATAAAGCGCGAAGCAGGCCACCGGCAGATACCAGTGGAAAGGTACAAAGAAAATCAGCAGCGCAAGGACATGAATCAGCGCGAAAGGCAAAGCGGAGAGCAAGGAGATGCGCGAGCCATTGGGCAGCGGAATCGATAACGCACGCGAAGCAGAAGCCATGCAGAAGAATCCTTCCGCGTCCGAAATATGACGCAAGGTGCTGTGGCGATTGGGAACGAAAAAATACGAATCGCGCTGAACCTGTTCAGTTTACGGTTGCCCCAAAACGCGGTCAAGCGGGACTGAAGTACAGGTGTATTCAGTTAGATGCAGGCGGCGGGAAACCGTTGTAGATCTATCGGCATACGAGCGATGCAAATCCATCCAGCGTGATACATGTCACGCTGAAAAATCCGTTGCGGTGCGGTGCGCTGCGGGAATGTGTTATCTTGCTTGCTCTATGAGAAATGACTATGTCTGAACGGCCAGTGTTGGTTGGACTCATTCCGCAAGCGGTGGTGCTGGACCCCGGGGATCAGGTTTCATGGATTTCCGACGCGGGAAATTTGCGCGTGGAATTCGACGTGAACCGCTGCCCATTTTCCTCGAATATTTTTCAGGCACCCGCAGGGATGCGCCTGCTCAGCGGGCCGGCGCGCGCGGGTATAAAGGCCGGATCGTTTAAGTATCGCCTGTGGCTCAACGAGCAAATCGTTGGGCAGGGCGAAGTGATTCTTCGCGATAAATAAGCCGGCAAATCCCCGCATTCAAAAGAATGCTGACACAAAAAGCGCCCGGCAGCGACTAGCCGCCGGGCGCTGCAACGGATGCTGGCCGCTTACTTGGCGGGCTGTTTGGCGATGATCAGGTCCTTGATCTTCGCGTAGGTGGCCTCGGGAATGATCTTCTTGCGAGTCAAATCGGTTTTCTTGGCGTAGGGCCGCCCGTCAATAATCTTTTGCGAATAAGCCGCCCCGATTCCCGGCAAGGCGGTGAGCTGGTCCTTCGTGGCGGTGTTGATGTCCACCAGATCACCGGCCGGTGCGGCGGAGGCCGCAGGGGCGGATTTGCTGGTTTGCGCCGGTGGCCGTGAGAATCCGGCGGCAACGCTTATAGTCAGAATCGCCAGGGCTAGCAGTACGCGCGTAAATTGCTTGTTCATCGTTCGTCTCCTCGGAATTGAAATCCTGCGTTTTAAAGTGGTTCCTCTCGCTGCGAACTAATTCTTTTCCGCGGCGCGGTAGCCGGCCTTCACCGCGTCGGCTTCGCTCATGTACTTCCCTTGCTTGGTTTTGCCGTAATAGCGCGTTCCGGGCTTGTGGTACACGCCAGAGTCGGTATTTACCCAAACCATGCCCGTGCTATTGGCAGGCGGTGTGGCCTGTGCAGTGGCTGCTGGAGCTGTCTTGGCGGCTGGAGCAGCGGTTGGGGCGGGCGTGGCAACCGGAGCGGGAGCGGGCTTTGCCGTGGCCGTCTTCGCAGCAGGAGCAGGCGCAGGAGTGGCAGCGGTGGTCTTAGCAGGCGCAGCTGCAGGAGTGGCGGGAGCTGTGGTGGCGGGAGCCGCTGGAGCCGCGGCCGTCACTGATGAATCCGCAGCCGCAGCGGATTTCTTGGAGCGGCTCTTCTTGGGAGTTGCGGCCGCGGAAGTTTCCGCAGCGGGCGTCGTGGCCGTTGGAGCAGTGGTCGCAGCTGGCGCGGTGGGCGAATCCGCCGCTGCGGCTTTCTTGGACTTTTTCTTGGAGGCGGTGGTGTCCGTGGACGAAGCAGCGGGTGCCGTTCCGGCCGCAGCGGTCTGGTCCGCAGCAGCGCTCTTCTTGGAGCTCTTCTTGGCCGGTGTGGCTGCGGCATCGCTGCCGGCAGCTGTCGTGGAGTTCGTTGCCGGGGCGTCCGCGGCAGCTTTCTTCTTTTTCTTGGTCTTGGTGGAGGTGCTGGAATCGCTCGGGCTGGGGTCCGTGGTCGTTTGCGTGGACTGGGCTTGCGCTGGAATGCTAACCGCCGCGAACAATACCGCGACGAGCAGCGCGAGATAGAAATTCATTCTTGCCTTCATGGTTTCCTCCGTGAGGCGCACGCGCTCCTGCATCTGCTTGCCATACTCGAGCCTATCGCTAGCGATTGGGCTGGGGACTACGCGGTGGCTTGCAGATGATTCGCCGGGCGAGCGCAAATCAAATGCGCGCATGATGGCGAAGTACGCGAGGGAAGTCAAGCGGAAGAATCTGGAGAACATTAATAAGCTGTGAAAGAAAACGCACCGATGCCGGCAATCGTGAACGGTAGGACCTTTTGTCCGGCAAAACGGAGGTCGACATCGATGCCTACGGCGCAATGCTCATTAGAACGGCAAGGACGTCAGGTCCAGGTTGCCGCCGGAGAAGATGATTCCTAACTTTGGTGGCTGGAGGTCGCCGCGCTGCGGCAATCCCAGGCTGGCGACGGCGCCTTTTCGCAACACTTTTCGCAACAAGGGGGCGACAGCCACCGCACAGGATGGTTCGATGATTATTTTCATCCGCTCCCAGACGAGACGCGTGGCGGAGATGATTTCGGCCTCGCTGACCAGCAGAATGGCGGTCACGCGCGGGCGCAGAATGGCAAAGGTGCGCGGAGAAAGCGACGCGCGCAGTCCGTCGGCGATGGTGTCGCTGGATTCCAAGGCCTGCAGCGTGCCGGACATCAACGAGCGGTAAGCGTCATCGGCGCGCTCTGGCTCGCAACCGTAGATCTTGATGCCGGGTCGCATCCCCTGCGCTCCCAGGCATGTTCCACTCAGAAGGCCGCCTCCACTGACGGGCGCGAACACCGCGTCCAGATCGCCAACGTCTTCGAGCAGTTCCTTCGCTGCCGTGGCCTGGCCCGCGATGATGCGGTCGTCGTCGTAAGGGTGCACCAGCACAGCGCCAGTTTCCGCCTGCACCCGGGCGGCAGCTTCGGCGCGCGCGGAAACCGTTGGCTCGCAATAAGTAATCCTGCCGCCGTAAGCCTCGACCGCGGCGCATTTCACCTTGGGCGCGTTGCGCGGCATCACGATATAGGCCGGGACGCCGCACCAAGCCGCGGCGCAGGCTACCGCGGCGCCGTGATTTCCGCTGGAGAGCGTGACGATACCGCGTGAGATTTCCGCGTCGGTCATGGAGAG
The DNA here is from genome assembly GCA_035314845.1 of Candidatus Acidiferrum sp. Taxonomy (GTDB): domain Bacteria; phylum Acidobacteriota; class Terriglobia; order Acidiferrales; family UBA7541; genus Acidiferrum. Next base: position 314 of record DATFYV010000369.1, on the reverse strand, counting down.
AATGGCGTTTGAAGCTCCGCGAATTTTGAAGGAGCCGGTCTTTTGAAAGTTATCGCATTTGAAGAACAGGCGAGCCCCGGCTATGGCATCGAGCGAAGCGGACGTCAGCACTGGCGTGCGATGAATGCGCGGAGCGATCCGCGCGTGGGCTGCGACGATCGCCGCCCAATCGGGCGCCACTCCGGCGGTTGATCCGACAGTTGCTGCGCTGTTCCCGTGGTCAGACACGCTGCTCATTTTTCCATTATGCCTTCTGACGGCTCAGCCGCCACCGGCGTGACTGGCAAAGCGCCAAGCCATTTTGGAGTTCTGCT
>DATFYV010000368.1:0-5843 GCA_035314845.1 Candidatus Acidiferrum sp. | reverse complement strand
ACCGATGCCATGTGTTTCTCCTGTGGTATAGACGACAGGAGCACCACAAACGTCTGACTAGCAGATGGACTTTCGCTGACTGGAAAGCATTACAAAGGAAAGGGTTATGGGAATTCTTCGGCGGAGACGGCGAATCGAGGCGAGCGCGGCGGACCGATTGCTAGTTGTTTCGATCCTTGTACTCTTCGTCCCACGCCATTTGGATAGCTTCGAGTTTGCTCTCGTTGGATTTGCTGGGTTCGCCCACAAAATTCGGCAGCTCCAAAATCCATTTGTGCATGTCCGTGAAGCGCACCGTCAGCGGCTCGATTTCCGGATGCGCATCCGTCAATCCAATGGCGATATCTTCGATGTCGTCCCAATCAAAAGTCGGCGGCAAGATGTCTCTCCTTCGCGAATTTCAACGCCACGACGCTTCCGGCGTCGAGGAGGCTCGCAACGAAAATTCGTTTAATGATCCAGTTCCTTGGCGTAATTCTTATTCCACTCGGGAATTTCCACCACGATGTCGGTGGTGCCGTCGGGAACGGTCTGGCAACCCAGGCGCGATTTTTGCGTAATGCCAGGAGCCATATCCAGTTCATCCAGCTCCGCGTCGGTAGCCTCGTTGCAGGATTCCAAACCTTCCCTCACGATGACGTGGCAAGTCGAGCAGGCGCAAACGCCGCCGCACGCATGGTCGAGCCCAGCCTTGAGACCTTCGGAAAGATCCAAGATGCTTCCCGGCAATCCATTGTGCCCATACGGAATCTTCTCCGGATCCACTTCCATAGTTTTACCGCTCGGCAGAAACGTCACCTTATACTTCTTCGTCGCCGGCTTGTACTTTGCTTCTTCGATGTATGGGTTGCTTCCGCCCATGATGCTCTCCTGACTAAATGCCTAAACTTCGGCTAGTTTGCGGCCTTCTAATGCGGACGACACCGCAGAATTCATCAATAATTCCGCGAGATGTTCGGTGGCGTGATTCAATTCATCGATGCGCTTGCGCGCCAACTTGTAATCCGTGCCGGCTACGGCTTCTTTCACCGACGCAACACTAGCCTCTATCTTGCCACGCTCCTCCACGGACAGCGCCGCGGCCTGCGGCGCAGCCAGTCCCTTGATCGTGGCCGCTAAAATGCTTTCCGACTCCGTACGCGCTTCGATCAACTGCCGCTCCGCAAAATCCTGTTCCGCGTACTCGATGGAGTCTTCCAGCATGCGTTCGATCTCCGCATCACCAATGCCGTAACTCGGCTGCACTTCGATAGAGTGCTCTTCTCCGGTGCGCAAATCTTTGGCGCTGACTTGCAGAATGCCGTTGGCATCAATCAGGAAGCGTACTTCGATGCGCGGCAAGCCCGCCGGCCCTGACTGAATCTTCAACGTAAACCGCGCCAAAGATCGGCAATCCTTGGCCAACTCGCGCTCGCCCTGCAACACATGAATGTCGATCCCCGTCTGATTGTCGACGCCAGTGGTGTACTGCTCCTGCGCACTGGCCGGAATCGTGGAATTGCGCGGGATGATCTTCGCCACCGCGCCGCCATACGTTTCAATGCCCAACGACAGCGGCGTCACGTCCAGCAGCAGCATGTTGCTCACTCCGCGCTCGAGAATATTCGCCTGCACCGCCGCGCCCAGCGCCACCACTTCATCCGGATTCAGCTCCGTATGCGGCACGCGCTGAAAATATTCCTGAACGGTAGTGCGCACCAGCGGCGTGCGCGTGGTTCCCCCGACCAGTACAACTTCTTCAATCTCCGCGGGAGTCAATTTTGCATCCGCAAGCGCAGCCGTAACCGGCGCCATGGTGCGCGTCACGATGGGGTGGATGACTTCGTCGAATTGCGCCCGCGTCAGCGGCATGGCAAACACGTCATCGCTCGGCAGCGGAAAGCGAATATCGACAGTCGAATCCACGGACAACTGATGTTTCGCCGCAATCAGCGTCTTGCGCAATTCCTGCGCAAGCTCGGGCCTGGCAGCAATATCCACGCCATGTTCCTGGCGGATTCTCTCGCGAACAGTGGCCTGCAGCAGATTATCGATATCATCGCCGCCGAGATGCGTGTCCCCGTTGGTCGCCAGCACCTGATAAATGTCGCCTTCGTTCGTCGAAATCAGCTTGAGCACCGAAATATCGAACGTCCCGCCGCCAAGGTCGTAAACCGCCACATGGCCGCGCTGCTTCTCGTGCAAACCGTAAGCCAGCGCCGCGGCCGTCGGTTCGTTCACCAGCCGCACGATTTCGAGACCGGCGATTTTGCCCGCGTCCTTGGTGGCTTGGCGTTGCGCATCGTTGAAATACGCAGGCACCGTGACTACTGCGCGTTCCACGGTTTCGCCGAGGAAGGCTTCGGCCCAATTTCTCAATTCGCGCAGGATGAACGCGGAAATTTCCGGCGGCGTAAAATATTTGTCGCCGAGTTGCACGCGAATCACATTCTTGCTGTTCGGATCGATGCGAAACGGAAAAAGCTTTAGCTCCGTTTGCACATCCGCCGAACCGCGTCCCATCAGCCGCTTCACGGAATATATGGTACGTTCTGGCTGCGTCAGCAAACGCCGCCGTGCCGCCTCGCCAACAACGATGCTGCCGTCCGCATCCAGGCTCGCCACCGACGGGCAAAGCGTCGAGCCATACGGCCCCGGGATACACTTCGGCTCCTTCGTCAGCGGATCGATGTACGCGACGAGGCTGTTGGTTGTTCCTAAATCGATACCGACGATGCGCGACATGGAAAAAGCTGCAGGCCTAAAGGCCTGCGCTACAGGAGCTCCTTTTGAACGTTGACCACCAGGTTCCGTATGTACGAGCGGCGATTCAGCAGTTCGTTCAGGCGCCGTTTGATTTCGTCGCGCTCGGGCTGGTTTTGCGCGCCTGCGGATTCCGCGTCGATGGCGGCGTCCCATTGCTGGGCGGCTTGGAAGAGTTCGCCGTCAACCTCTTTTAGTTTTTCCGCGAAATTATTGGCTGCGCCTTCAAGGCGGAGTTTCAGCGCCGCCAGGTCCCCGCCGGCGGATTTGGCCTCGCGCAGTTGGTCGAGCGATTCGTTCAGCTCGAAGACTTCCTCCAGCAGTTCCACAGGCGCCTGCTGCTTGTGTTCGCCTTCCTTCCGCGCGCCTTCGATGGCCAGCAGATACTCCACGCGAGCCACAGGATCGCGCATCACGCGGTAAGCGTCGTTTAGTTCGGAGCTGCGCTTCAGCGAGAGTTCGCGCTCGGTTTCCGTGGCGTTTACAAAATTATCGGGATGTAGCTTCCAGCTAAGTTGCAGAAATTTCTGTTCCAGACCGCCCATTTCGATCCACAGTTTTTTAGGTAGCTCGAACAGCGCGAAATAATCCAGCGACTGCGGGATTTGCTGCAGCTTCCCGCAGCTCGCACAGAAATGCGTTCCCAGAGCGCGTTCGTGGCAGCTCCAGCAGACCAGCGGCGGATTCGTGGCAGTGGATGGTGTGCTCATCTTAGTTTGATCAATTCTCGCCCGCTTAGGGGCAGCTTATTGAAGGCAAAGCCGCGCGAAGAAACGTCCTTCCGATCCCCGAAAAGGCTGCAAATGGGTCTAACAACTGCGAACTCCAAGATTGCTTCTAAAATTGGTTCAAAAATTAACTCAAGAAATTCCATCGCTCACCGTCCCTGGCCCTTGGTCCACAAAAAAGCGGCTAGCTGTTACAAGCTTCTTTTATTTTCAATAACTTACGCACTCTCCTTAATTCAGAAAATCGTCTAACCCTAATTAATTCTTTACGTTACGCACTCTTTACGAAGAACACCCCGGGGTGGGGGTATGCCACTATTTTCCCTTTTTTTTCAATGGCTTGCGGACTCCTAGTTTTTCACCGCATCTCGCAAAAACCCGCTCACCACCAGCGCGACTGTTCCCGATAGTGCTCGCTGGACCTAAGAAAAGAAATGGCTGGCAACTACCGCGCCAGCCACAAACAGCCGAAAATCTTGGCAAACGGCTTAGGCCGTAAACGAACTGCCGCAACCGCAACTGCGCGCGGCGTTGGGATTTTGAAACACGAAGCCCTGGCGCATCAGCGTCTCTTCGTACTCCAGCGTGGTGCCGTTCAGGTACAGAAAACTCTTGGGGTCGACGAATATGCGCGCGCCGAATTCCTCAAAAATTTTGTCGCGATCGCGGGCCTGTGTGTCCAGACGCATGGCGTAAGAGAGTCCCGAACAACCGCCGCCTTGCACGCCGACGCGCAGTCCGCCTTGTTCCAGCGAGACGCCATCTTTTTCCAGCAGCGCGCGAATTTTCTTCGCGGCGCGTTCGGTCAGATGGATCTTTGGAGAATTGGGCGCGCCGTTTTTGTCGACGTTGGGTTGCGCCGTCGGAGTGCTGGTCGGGTTGGCGGTTTCTGTGGCCATGGGAAATGCTCCAAAACTTGCGCCCGGAGCTACCGCTCGGGCGTTCGGGGCGCAGTCCCGCATTGCGGGACGCCCTTACAAAACAACAGCCAGAATCCTAGTGCGCGGCCTTTTCAGCCACCGGCACTTCGATACCCTTCTTTTTCTTCCAGTCGCCGATCGCGGCCTTGATGGCGTCTTCCGCCAGGACTGAGCAGTGAATCTTGACCGGAGGCAGCGAGAGTTCGCGCACGATGTCGGTGTTCTTGATGGACAGCGCTTCTTCCACGGTCTTGCCCTTGACCCATTCCGTGGCCAGCGAAGAGCTGGCAATCGCCGAGCCGCAGCCAAAAGTCTTAAATTTGGCTTCCTCGATCACGTTAGTGTCCGGATTGATTTTCATCTGCAGCTTCATCACGTCGCCGCATTCCGGCGCGCCAACCAGACCTGTGCCCACGTTGGGATCCTCTTTGGAGAGGCTGCCCACGTTGCGCGGGTTGTTGTAGTGATCCACCACTTTGTCGCTATATGCCATGACCTGTGCTCCTTACTCTTCTGACCGCGAAAGCGGCCAACACTATTAAACCAAACTTGACGAGACTCACGCGGCCCACAAATTCCCCATAGCCTAAATCACTAGGCGTGCGGAGGCAATCCGCCGGGGAGAGAAACCCCGGCGAACGCCGGCGCGCTTAACTTCTCGCCATATTCTGTACGTTGACAAAGCCCGCGCTGCGGATGGCCTTGTCCGACAGCGACACGTTGGGCAACCACGCCGAGCGTCCTGCGGTCAACTGCCGCAAAGCATCCTTGATGAAATCCGTGCCCAAGCCGAGCAGCTTCAAAAAGGCGCGCACTTCCTGCAACTGCTGGAAGGAGCGCTGCCCCGCGGGCATCGCTTCGTCGCTTTCGTCGTAAGGTACGAACGCCACGCGAAACGCGGCCCCCGTGCCCCCGATCGAACGGTGAATCTGGATGGTTCCCTCGCTTGCCATTGTTCTTGCCTCGCCTTTCCGGGCTGTACTTATGCTGTTTGCCATTTGACCTTGGAAATATCGATCCCTTCTTTGGCCATTTCGTAGAGCGGGGACAACTCCCGCAGTTTGGTGACTACCTGGGTCATCTTTTCGATGACGTAGTCGACTTCCTCGGGGGTATTGAAGCGCCCAAGGCCAAAACGAATCGAGGTGTGGGCCAGGTCTTCTCCCACGCCTAAAGCTTTGAGTACGTAGCTAGGCTCGAGGGTTGCCGAGGTGCAGGCAGAACCGCTCGAAACCGCTATATCGTTGATGCCCATGAGCAAAGACTCGCCCTCCACGTAGGCAAAGCTCATGTTCAAGTTGTTCGGCAGCCGGTATTCCATGGAGCCATTGATGAACACTTCGTCCAGCTTGGCTTCCAGGCCCTTTTGCAGCCGCGTGCGCAGTTCCAGCATGCGCTTGGACTCTTCAGGCATTTCCTTCTGCGCAATTTCGCAGGCTTTGCCGAGGCCCAC
>DATFYV010000367.1:0-5057 GCA_035314845.1 Candidatus Acidiferrum sp. | reverse complement strand
TTTTACGCCGTTCGTTTTGCCCGGCGAAGACGTGCGCGCAGCGGTGAAGAAGCGCAAGAAGAAAACCGTGTGGGCCTCCCCGATCGAGGTGCTTTCGGCTGCGGCTGCGCGGGTGAAGGCCGAGTGTCCGCATTTTGGGATTTGCGGCGGATGTCATTACCAGCATATTGATTATGCGGAACAGGTGCGGCTGAAGACTGGGATTTTGCGGGAAACGCTTTCGCGGCTGGGCGGGATTTCGTGGGCTGGGGAGATTGCGGCGCATACCGCGGAGCCTTATGGGTATCGCAATCGGGCGCAGTGGGCGGTGCGTCCGGGAATGCCGCGAGCGTTGGGATATTTCTTGCCGGAGAGTTCGGTGATTATGCCGGTGGATGCTTGTCCGGTGCTGTCGCCCCGACTGGCGGAGACGTTTCATTTGTTGCAGGAGATGGCGCGGGCGGGTCGGCTGCCGGCGGGAATTTTGGAGATTGAGGCGTTTGCGGACTCGGCGGATGAAAAGATCGCGCTGAACGTGGCGTTTGATGCCTATCCGAAGCCGGCGGCAGAGTTGGCGGAGTATTTTCGGGCTCAATTGCCTCGTATCGAGAGTTTGTTGCTGCTGGATCAGAAGAAGGAACGGTTTGAGCTGACCGGGCCAGGATTTTTGATGCATGCGGCTGGAGAGTTTCAGTTTCGCGTGAGTCATTTGTCGTTTTTTCAGGTGAACCGCTTTTTGATTGAGGAGCTTTTGGCGGCGGTGACGAAGGGCGCGAAAGGCGGTCTGGCGCTGGACCTCTATGCGGGAGTGGGTTTCTTTACGTTGCCGCTGGCCAAGGCGTTTACGAAGGTGGTAAGCGTGGATGCGAATCTTGCGGCAACGCGGGATTTGTACGCAAATGCGGAGCTGGCGGGCGTTGAGGTGACGACGTTTAACGAACACACCGAGGATTTTTTGAAAAAACCGCAGGAGCGGCCGGATTTGGTGGTGCTCGACCCACCGCGCGCGGGATTGGGAGCCGAGGCCGCGGGGAAATTGGTGGAGTTGGGAGCGCGGGAGATTGTTTATTTGTCGTGTGACCCATCGACGCTAGCGCGGGATTTGGCGGTTTTGACGGGAAGCGCGAAGAAACCGGCAGAGATTACCGCGGCGGGGCCTTTTTACGAGATTGCGTCCATTGAGTTGTTTGATTTATTTCCGCAGACGTTTCACATCGAGACGCTGGTGCGGTTGCGACGCTTGCCGTGAAATTGTAGCGATGAGGCGGTTGCAATGGGATTATTGGGGAGCAAATTGTTCGGCGGGAGATTGGTCCCGTGAGGTTGCCGGCGGTGGCGATCGCGTCGGCATTTGCTGGCGGGATCGCTATCGGCCTGCTTCCGGGAGTGAAAGCCCATGCTGGTTCGCGAGAACTGGTGGTGGGCTTTTTTATTTTGGCAGCACTTGCGCTATTGGCTGGGGTGATTTTGGCAGCTCGGGGTTCTTTGTGGGTTGCAGCTGGGGCTTCGCTGTGTTGCTGGACGCTGCTGGGAATTGTTGGGGCTTTCGTTGCGCAGCAGCCGCGGGCTGCGGATTACATTATTTCGCTGATGGAAAGTGGGCGGCTGGATTTGCATACGCCGCTGCGCTGGCACGGCAATTTGCGGGACGAACCTGCGCGGCTGCCATGGGGCTATGGCTACGAAGTCGAACTGTCCGGCGTAGACTATCGCGGAGATTTTCTGCCGGTGCGAGGCGGCTTGCGAGTTAGTTTCTCGCAACAGAACGATACAGACGGCCAGGTGGTTGCGGCGCCGTGCGTTGGCGCGGGCGACGAGATCACCGTGGTGACCGACGCGCGACAGCCGCAAGTGTTTCGCGATGAAGGGGCGTTTGACCGGCGCGCGTATCTTGCGAGCCAGAATATTGATTTGGTGGCGACGCTGCGCGCGGCGGAATTGATGCAGCGCGTTTCTGTGGCAGGCCCGGGCGTTGGCGTGCTGATTTCGCGGGCGCGGCGCCGGTTGCGCGCGGAAGTGGATACATTGTTTGGCGCGCGGCCGGAAGTGGCGGGAGTGTTGCGCGCGATGCTGCTCGGGGATCGCAGCTTTGTGGACCGCGCGGAGTCGGCAGATTTTCAGCGGACTGGTGTGTTTCACGTTTTGGTGGTGGCGGGGTTGCACGTTGGCGCGATTGCGTACTTGTTGTTTTCGCTGGGGCGGCGATTGCGGCTTTCGGTGGTGCTGACTACGGCGATTACGTTAACGCTGCTTTTTGCGTATGTGGCGATGGTGGAGCAGCGGCCGCCGGTGTTGCGCGCGGCGCTGATGGCGGGGATCGTAGCGCTGGGCGCTGTTTGGTTTCGGCGATTGGATTTGTTGAATTCCGCGGCGGCGGCAGCGCTCTTGCTGCTGGTCGCACGACCATCGCTGCTAGCCGATCCCAGTTTTCAGCTTACCTTCGTGGCGCTTGGTTGTATCGCCGGGATTGCCGCGCCTTTTCTAGAGCGCTGCGTGCAGCCCTATGTTCGCGCTTTGCGGGGGTGGCGCGATGTTTCGCGAGATGCGATCCACGATCCGAAGGCGGCGCAGTTTCGCATTGATCTGCGTTCGTTCACCCGCTGGCTGGTTGCCTTATTTCCGGGGAAGCTATCGCGGCCGGTTGAAGGATCGCTGGCCGGCGGGCTGGCGCTTTCCTTCCGACTTATTGAGTTGCTGGTGCTCACGCTGGTGTTGCAAATCGGGATGCAGCCGCTGATGACCAGTGCGTTTCATCGCGTGACGCTGGTGGCACCGCTGGTCAATCTGCTGGCGGTGCCGTTGATGGGCGTGATGGTGCCACTGGGTTTTACAACGATTTTGGGCGGCGTGCTCTTCCCTGCTCTCGGCCGCATTTTGGCGGTGGTACTTGGCTGGCTGACGATTGCGTTGCTTGCCACCGTGAAGTATTTTGGCGCGGCGGGGCACTGGAATTATCGCGTGCCTGGCCCCCCGGTGTGGTTGACGGCTGTGTTTTTCGCGGCCGGAATCCTTCTGGCCGTGGCGCTGCGCGGCAATTTCCGCTGGAGAGCAATGCTTGGGGCTTCTAGCGCGGCAGTACTGCTGGCCGCGGCGGTGGTGATTGCGGTGTTTCCGTTTCCCGCGCAGTGGCATCGCGGGGAGATGGAGTTGTCGGTATTGGATGTGGGCCAGGGGGATTCGCTCTTTTTGGTTTCGCCGGGCGGCAAAACATTGTTGATTGACGGCGGGGGGGCGTTCGGGGGATTTCCGGGGAAGCCGGAGCGCAATGGGATCGATCCGGGGGAGGAAGCGGTTTCGCCGTACTTATGGTGGCGAGGAATTACGAGGATTGATGTCGTGGCGGTCACGCATGGGCATCAGGATCATGTGGGCGGGTTAACGGCGGTGCTGGACAATTTTCGCGTAGGGACTCTGTGGATTGGGCGGGAGATTTCAGGATCGGCGCTGGCGAGGCTGGAGGACTTGGCGCGGCTGCGCGGAGTTAAAATTGCACAGGAAGTTCGCGGCGACAAAATAGATTGGGATGGAGCGGAGGGCGAAGTTTTGTGGCCGGAGTCGGTGACTGGCGACGCAGCGGTCCCGGCAAAGAATAATGATTCGATTGTGATGCATTGGGCGTTTGGCGGGCGCGCGTTTCTGCTGCCGGGAGACGCGGAGAAGCAAGTGGAACGGCAGATTTTGGCGGAGACTGCGCCGGAGAGTTTGGCTGCAGATGTATTGAAGGTAGGACATCACGGCAGCAAGAATTCTACGACCGAGGAATTTCTGGCGGCGGTGCATCCGCGCGTGGCTGTAATTTCGGCGGGAGAGAATAATCCTTACGGGCATCCTAGTCCAGAGCTGCTGGCGCGGCTGGAGAAGGCTGGCGTGCGCGTTTTGCGGACGGATCGCGATGGGGCGGTGCACATTTTGACGGATGGGCGGGGGCTGGAGATTTCTTGCTTTGTGGCGTGTCCAGAAGTGCCGGTGACTCCCGTCTCAGTGCAGGCGCACGCGCCACAGAATTAGCAGAGCTGCCAGCAACAACAGAAAACCTAGGGCGGCTTGCCACTCGTGGTTTCTTCTGTATTGGGCGAAGGAGAATGCGCCGACGGAGCCACCAGCGCCATCAGGGGTGGTAGTAGTCGTCGCGCGGGGAAAGAAAAGCGGGACCGCGCGCGCATAAGCATCGAATGCCGCGCCGTGGATTTTGCGCAACTCGCGCTCTTCCCTTTTCATAACGATCGAATAAAACAGCGTGAAGTAACAGAGCAGGATTGTGGCGGAAAACCACGAACGCGTGGCGATGCCGACGCCGAGGGCTAGAATGGCACTGCCTAGATACAGCGGATTGCGCGTGTAGGCATAAGGGCCGGTCATGGTGAGAGTTTCTTTTTTGTGCAGATAGCCTGCGGCGTAGGCGCGAAGGAACAATCCCATGGCTCCAACTAGCGCGCCTACCGCGATGCTCTGCGGAGTTGGACGCGCGAGCCAAAGAACGACGATGGCCAACGGATAGCCGAGGCGGACACGCCAGCGGACGAAGAAGGCGGCGCGCTCGGTCACGCGACGGACCCGATCAGTTGCTGGAGAGCGTTGAAGACTTCGTCTACGGAAATTTTCAGGATGGACGGGTCGGTTTCGTCGACGCGGCTGTGATTGCGCACGGCGCCCGCCGCACGCAGGATGACGTTGCGGCCCCGACGCATTTCGTACGTCTGGGCAAGCTGGGGCGCAGCGTGCTGCGCCCCTACAAGTTTGTGCGCTTCCGCGGTGTTGGGATATGGGCCGTTGCGCTGGGGGTCGGTGGGGCCGTAGATGCTGACGGACGGCGTGCCCAGGGCCACGGCCAAGTGAAGTGGGCCGGTGTCGCCGCCTACGATGCACAGCGCGTTACGAGCGAGTGTCATCAATTTTTCCAGTGGGCCACTAAAAGGGCATGGATCGGCGTTGCCGCTGGCGGATTTGATCGCTTGCACCAGATTTTCTTCTCCCGGACCGTAGTTTAGAACACAGCGGAGGTTCAGAGAGTTGCGGATTTGTTGTGTGAGCTGGCCGAAGCGTTCCGGGGGCCAACACTTGGAGCGCCAGCCACCGCC
>DATFYV010000366.1:0-3007 GCA_035314845.1 Candidatus Acidiferrum sp. | reverse complement strand
CGCCAAGACCATTCCGCCGAGCAAAAACGCCATGGCCGCCCGCCGCGCAAGTTTTCTGGCTGGCGTTTTCAAGTCAAAATCCTTTTTGCAGCAAATTTCATCATCGAAAGGGTAGCGATGGCGAGATAAACGTGGCATTAACTCCACTGCGTACCGCGGCCCGCTGTCCGCACGTAAAGAATTGAAAGGGTCGAAAGCCGTGCCTGACGAACTTGTAGCCATCCCTATACTTCCTTTCCCAGAAACCGGCACTTACGCTTCCGCCGGCACACTATCGCGCACCGGCAGGGAAAAGGTAAACGTGCTTCCTGTGGCGTCGGACCTGGTGAGCTCCAAGCGGCCCTGGTGCGCCTCGGCGATCCATCGGCAAATCGCCAGTCCCAGGCCCGCGCCACCGCCGTCAGTTTCCGAGCGGGAGCGCACCTTGTCCGCGCGGAAAAAGCGCTCGAAGATGCGCGGCTGTAAGTCCTCCGCGATACCCGATCCCGTATCCGTGATGCTCATCGTGCATTGCCCGCCGCCGCTCTGGCACGCGAACCTGACCGCACCGCCGCGCGGGGTGTTCTTGATGGCGTTGTCCAGCAGGTTCAAGATCAGGCGTCGCAGCAAAGCTTCGTCCGCGTGCACGGGCGCTTCCGGTAACCCCTCGCAATGCAGCGAGATTTCTTTAGCTTGCGCCAGCGTGCGCATCGTCCGGCAACAATCGGCAACCAGCTCATCCAGATAGAAGTCCGAGAAGGTGAGCGGATATTGGCCGGCGTCCGCGCGCGCCAGGGTAAAAAGATTCTCGATAATGTGCTTCAGGCGCTGGGCTTCGCGCCGCAGAATCTCCAGCGATTCGCGGTACTCCTCCGGCTTGCGGTCGCGTTGGGAAAGCGCCACCTCGGCCTCGCCGCAGAGCACCGCTACCGGCGTCCGCAGTTCATGCGAGGCGTCCGCAACGAAGCGCCTTTGCCGCTCAAACGACTGGTTCAGGCGATCCAGCAGGGCGTTAAACGACTGTGCCAGGAGGCCCAGTTCGTCGCGGGCGTTTTTTACTGCCAGGCGCTCGTGCAGGTTCTCTTCGCCAATACGCCCCGCCTGGGCGCTCATGGCCACCACCGGCGCAAGGCTTCGCCGCGCCAGAAAATACCCGCCTGCGCTGGTCAGCACGATCACCAGCGGAATGATCAGCGCAAAGGCGTTTTCCACCTCGCCAAGGAACTCCTGCTGCTGCCGGAGGGACTGCAACACCACCAGGGTGTACTTTTGGTCTTTCACCGTGAACTGGCGCGCGTAACCGCGATATAGCTGGCCGCCAATGTGCATGTTGCGAAATGGCTTCTCGCCTTTCCGCCGATCGTTGTTGGCCTTTTGCAAGAACTCGTTGGCCTCTTCGCTGGCGTCGCTGGCGGGCGCGACATTTCGCGACGAAATTACCACTTCCCCGCTTTCCTGCAGTACGAAGAACACCACGTCGCGGAAACTATGCTCGGAAATCGCCGCTGCTGCAGCGTCTTGCAGCCCGTTCGCGCCTTCATCCTGCAACTCGCTTTGCAGGGTGGTGAGAAAGGCTTCCGCCAATTCGGAGAGTGCGGTGTCCGTCCTGCGCACGGCATTTTGCCGGATACCAAAGTACGTCGCCAGGGCAATGGCGATCAGCACCCCGGCCATAATCGCGCCGTACCACAGCGTCAGCCGGACGCGCACGGAATCAAGCATGATTTTTCTTGGCGGAGGACTCCGGCTTGCGGCGGTGTTCTCCCGCGGGGCCTCCTGCAGGATGCGTCGTCGCGCCAGAATCCTCGGATGTCCCGAGCACGTATCCTGCGCCGCGCCGCGTGTGTAGCAATGGCTTGCTGGAGCCCGCGTCGATTTTCCGGCGCACACGGTTAACGTACACCTCAATCAAGTTGGAGAAAGGATCGAACTCCTCGTCCCACACGTGCTCCGCGATCTCCGCGCGCCCCACCACTCGCCCGGCGTTGCGCGCCAAAAATTCCAGCAAAGCGTACTCTTTGGCGGTCAAGGGAATTTTGCGCCCGCCGCGCGAAACATTTTGTCCCGCGGTGTCGAGATGCAGGTCCGCTACGGCTATTACTGGCGGCCGAAGTTCACTGGAGCGCCGCAGCAGCGCGCGCAGGCGGGCCAGCAATTCGCGAAACTCGAAGGGTTTGGTGAGGTAATCGTCGGCGCCCTGGTCGAGCCCGCCGATGCGGTCTTCCACGGCATCGCGCGCCGTTAGCATCAGGATGGGCAAGCGCTGCCCCGCGCTGCGCAATTGGCGGCAGACTTCAAAGCCATCGGGCGGCGGAATCATTACGTCGAGGATCATCAAATCGTAGTCATTGACCGATGCCAAATACAGCGCTTCTTCGCCCGTGGGCACCACGTCCACCGCGTACGCTTTTTCCCGCAGGCCTTTGGCCACAAAGCGCGATATGCCCGGATCGTCCTCAACCAGCAGCAGCCGCATGCCAGCATCATAATGCCATTTGCGTTTACGGACATCGCGCAAGCCGCGCCTTTCCCGGTGCGGGTCTAGGCTCGCAGCGAAAGCTGGGTTTGCCGCTACCTGGAACTGGCGGGGAGCGACCAGTCCAAATCTTTCGTACCGTTGCCAAGCGGCGGGCGATTTTCGGCCCCGCCCATCGGAGGATCCATTTCGTTCGCACGCGGAGACGCCAGCGCGCCCTCCAGAAGATAGCCGCGCAGAGCGATACTGCTGGTCCAGGTACGCTCCAGCGCATCGACATACGCGGTTTCGTTTTCGTAAAGCATTCGTTGCAGGGTGAGAACGCGCAGGAAGGAAGCGGTCATCAGACCATATTGCTGCGTCATTAGCTTGTAGGCGCGCTCGAGGCGCGGAAGGATCTCGCTGCGATATTTGTCCGCGGTGAGCCGTGCGGTGCCGTAATCTTCGCCGTACATGGCGAAGCGCTCGCGCAGCATTAGTTGCACGCGCGTCACCTCGGCCTGCGCGGCTTCCAGCCCTGCTTGATTCGCGGCCACGCCTCCTTGATTGCGG
>DATFYV010000365.1:0-6902 GCA_035314845.1 Candidatus Acidiferrum sp. | reverse complement strand
TGGATGGACTGGACCTCCGGGCTGCGTTTCTCTTCCGATGGTCAACAAATTTTATTTGGCGATCAGCACAGCGGGAAAGACTACGGCACGTTTCTCCGTAATTTGGATGGCTCGCCCGCGGTACGCCTGGGCGATGGCGATCCCATGGACATCTCGGCGGACGGTAAGTGGGCGCTGAGCCGGCTGCCTTCCGCGCCGGATCAATTATTACTGCTGCCAACGGGAGCCGGCGAGCCTCGCCAACTCACGCATTCCAAGGTGGAACATTTGAATGCACGCTGGTTTCCCGATGGCCGCATCTTTTGCGTAGGCAATGAACCCGGGCACCGCGAGCGTACATTTTTGATCGATCTGCAAGGCAACGAAACGCCACTCACGCCCGAAGGCGTGCGGGCCATCGCTGCCACCTCCGACAGCAAGGAACTGCTGACCTCCAACGATGACGGCACGCAATTCCAGATGTTCCCGCTGGACGGCAGCCCGCCGCGTGCGCTCTCGCAACTGCAAAATGGCGATCGCCCTTATGATTTCACGCCAGACGATGCCGCGGTGCTCGTGCGCCGCAATGGCGCGGAGGGTGCGGCAGAGATTTGGCGGGTAGAGCTTGCCGGTAACAAACGAACCTTGCTGCGCACCATTTCGCTCTCGGAAGTTTCCTCCACCACCAGCCGCCCCTTCGCCATCACATCCCGCGACGGAAAAAGTTACGCGTATCGCTACGCGCGAAAAATCTCCGCTGAGTACGTGGTCGAAGGCCTGCGCTAAGCGCTCTTCGGTAGCACGGTCATGTTTGCCAGCGCCATTTGCTCATGACCGCTTCAATCGGCTCGGTGCATGTCACGCACCAGCAGGCTTGGCACGCTTGCGCGTAGCCAATCCCGCCAACCAGCTGAACAGTGGCGAAGCGAGCAGGCCGGCGTAAAACCAACGGATATCGATGAAGATGGCAAATGCCGTAATGCCCAAGGCAAAGGACATGAAAAAGGCTTCAGCGGCCAGGCCGCTAACCCAGTCGGGCTTGCTACCGCCCGCAGGAATACGCGCGCGGATCGCCGGCCAAAGGCGTGGCACGGCGTTCATGAAAGCGCGATAGCTCTCACCTTGTTCGGCGGCCAGTGCGGCTTCTTCGTGGCCGATGAGGCGATAGCAGAACAGCGGAATACCGATGACCACGATGGGCCATCCGAGGATGGGAAGGAAAAAACTCATGGCCCAGGCCATCAGTACGTTGCCGAAATACAAAGGATTGCGCACGTGGCGATAGGGCCCGTCGGCGTGCAGAACTTCACTATGCACCGCGTGATCGTGCACCACCTCGCGGCTCAGATAGGCCGAGCCCCAAACGCGGATCAGCAGCGCCGGAATCATGATCAGCGCTGCGACGCCGAAGACGATGTGCAGCGCGGTGATCTCCTCCATGGGCCAGGCGGCGGCCAGACGGTCCGCGAGGCACGAACCGATCGGCACGTGATCGACGAGTAAGAATAAAAACGGCAGACCGAAGATAAACGCAAATATCCACACGCGGTTACGAAACTCAAAATCGCCGGCGCGAATCATAAAGGCCGTCTCCCCAAGCATGGTTTTGCAGCGTTAATGTACGCAAGTTCCCACCAGGCGGCGCAGATTAATTTGCGAAAGCGATCACCGCGCCGCCGGCTACGATGAGCGCGCCACCAAGCAACATCTGTAGCGACGGGGCTTGCTTGAATGCCAGCCAGGAAATCAACTGCGCGATGACGAAGAAAAAAACAACATACAGGCCGAGGAGCTTGCCGAAATCCCATGGCGGGCGGTTCACCGTCCAGCCATAGGCGAACAGAATGGCGGCCGCAGCGGCAAAGAGTGCCGCCCGCTGCCATGGCATGCTCGAGCGCAACCCCAAGCGAAGAACGGCGTCCCCCGCAGCTTCCAGGACCGCAGCCGCGAAAAGTATCAACACGATGCTGGTGCGCGTCATAGTTTGCTCCTTGCTGCATTGAAGGTGCACGAACCGGACTGTGGCGCTCCTTCGCCCCGGCGTGCGCCATCCGAAACCAGGCTACTCCTGGGAAGGATTGTGCAGCGGTGTAACGGCCTCCTGCGTTGCAGAGGATAGTCTGGCGATTTGCTCCGCGATGTTGCCGCGAAATTGTGGGGGAGCATTCTCCCGCGCCCTGCGGTACCACGAAATGGCAGCGGCAGAGTCCTGGCGGCGTAGCGCAAAGTTACCGAGGTCGATGGCCACCACGTAGGAGCGCGGTTCGAGCTCGATGACGCGCCGGGCGAGTTGCTCGGCTTTGGCCAGGTCGGGCTTGTCCATGTAGGTCAAATGCTGGTAACGCCAGTACATCGCTCCGGCCACATAACCCGGAAGGTGAAACGTGCCATGGTAAATCATGAGATTGCCGAAGCGCGCGGTGGGCTTTGCTTCGCGAAGTCCGGCAAGATCGAAGTGCAGTTGTGGCGAGAGGTCCGCCGAACGCATGAAGAACCAGCCGGACACCTCGCTGCTGATGGGCTTGTCATAGTCAAAAGAAGTGATGGGAATGCCCCCGCTTTTCATGATCACCGGTGTGACCCAGTAGCCAATGTGTACGTCCGGTGTGGTGACGTAAGACTTGTAGAAGGCGATCAGTTCGGTGGAGCGCTGTGCCAGGTCCACGCTTTCATTGTTGAAATTCTTCCAGGCGTTGGCCGTCCCTCCCGCGATGATGTTGTGGTATTCCCAGGGTCTGCGCTGCGGAACAGCGGAAACGCCGGCGGTCAATAGAGCGATGGCTGCAACGGCCCACGCTAACCGGGAGCGGGAAATATAAATTCGTTCGAGCGCAACTCCACCAAGCAGGGCCACGATGGGGATCAAGAAAAGCAAATGGCGCACACCGGCGTAGGGAACGCCTTTGAGGCACACGAAGCCCAGGAAAAACAAGCCCACCGAGCACAGTCCTAATAATGGCCAGCGCATTTCCGCGGGCAGCCTTCCCGGCAGCAGGAAAATTCCTCCGGCGAGCGCGAGGGCCATAACGCCGAGCGGCACTTTGATGAGCAGGTAAACCAGGGGCACCCATTTGGGGGTTCGGGCATCGTAGATATGTCCGAAGACGTGCACCTCCATGTCGCGGCCTTCCAAGCCGGCCCGCATGGTGTCCGCGAGGCCCCAGATGTACGCGCGCGGGGCCAGATGATAGCGCGCGAGAAGGGTCAAGGCCGCACGGGAGCGCAGGCTCTGCAAATCGGAGATTTTCAATTCGAGGGGACGGTTAAACTGTTCGGCGGTCGTGCCGCTTTCCGTATAGCGGAATCCGTACAGACCCCAGAGGACCGCAGAACCGACAAGGATGGATACGATGAGAAGCGTAGCGAGGCGGGTCCAAGGCATCCTGGCGGCAGCACGATAAACGAGGAACAACAGGCACCCGCCCACGATGGGCAGAACCACCAGCGGCGCGGAGTGTTTGGTGGTCATGAGCAAGCCCGCCGCCAGGCCCAGGTACACGGCGTCGGACCAGCGGCGGTCGCGCAAGACCAGCGCCGCCAGGCACACGGAAATGACGCCAAAGAGGGCGAGGGGCAGATCCGTCATCACCACGGGCATGTGCGCAGCCACTGTGGGATCGAGAAGCAGGAGACCCAGTGTGGCCAGAGCGATACCCGGATTGCAGAGCCTGCGGAGCAGCAGTGCCAGAATGACAAATAAAACGAAGTGAAACGCGAACATGGCCACGCGCGCACGGCGCTGTATGCGCTGCGGATCGCTGTTCAGGTACACCGCGGTTTCGGCGAATTCGCGTTCCTGCTCCTTACCATCGAATTGGGTCGGCGCGGCGAGATGCAGGATGGAAGGCGGGGCCGAGGCGGCGGCGATGAGCTTCACCAGCGGCGGATGCTCGGGATTGATGCGAAAATCATGGAAGCGCAGGTAGGTCGCGCCGGCGGCGATGTGGTAGGCCTCATCGAAGGTGAAACCGTCGAGCGCGGTGGCCCACGCGGAACGGAGCGCTCCGCAGGCGATGAGCAGCAGAACAAAAATTAAGAAGTAACGCTGCGTTACGCCGGCGCTCTTGGGTCCGACTGTAGATGTCTCATTACCAGATAGCGGCAGGCCCATTCCCGCGGATGGTGCCACCGGCTGTGCGGACGCGTCAAGTGCATAGAACACGAGCAATGACGCGGATCGATGAATTCAGGCCCGTTAAGGCTCAGCGGCGCTAGGAATTTGCTGCCTTGTGCAGTAAGGTAAAGTTTCGTGCATTTTGGAGGATTGATGATGGCTGACGAATCTTGTACTCCGACGCCCGCGGCGAGCGCCCCGGCGAAGCCAGGAGAGCGCATCGTGCATTGCGTGAAGTTTGACCGCGATATGGCGGGGCTGGAGCGCGTGCCGTGGAAGGGCGAGATCGGCAAGCGTGTATACGAAAGCGTCTCCAAAGAAGCCTGGAAGCTGTGGATCGAGCATTCCAAAATGGTCATGAACGAATACCGGCTGAATCCTTTGGATCCCAATTCCATGAAGATCATGGAAGAGCAGATGGAACAGTTCTTCTTTGGCGCGGGCGCAAAGTTGCCCGAGGGCTACGTCGCTCCAAAAGCCAAAGGCTAGTTTTCGCAGCGCGGCCGACTCCCCAAAACTTTCAACCCCGCGTGGCGGGATGCTGCACGGCAAGCCGCGGCGTAATTTGAAAGCGAAGCTCGCCATGCGCCCGGCGTAATGCGTTTTCTACAAATTCCGGATTCTGACCCGCGGCAAAAATAAAACCCAGATAACTGGAACCCTCGGGCCAAGCCGTGATGTAGTCGTGAACACGCGCGGTGATCACAATTTCCGTCACACCAGGTGTCGCTCTGGCGCTCTCCAAGCCTGTCACACCCGAGAAAATTCCGCTTTCCGGCACGGGGATCATCATCACGCCGGAAGCCGGGGTTTCGCGCGGAGCCTCGGCACCGGGTATTTCCAAAGCATGACGCAACAGTAGTTCTTCGAGGCCGATGATTCCCTCAGTCGGCGTCGCAAAGCGCAGCGCACGCGCGCACAGTCCGCCGATTGGCCGCGGCGCAATCTCAATCGGCCACACACTGCTTTCAACTCCCTCGCTGACGCGAAACTCCGCGTGCACCGGCCCGTGTGACAATCCCATTGCTGCGGCGGACCCGCGCAACGAGCGTTCTATGGCGGCGATTTGTTGCGGGTGCAAGCGTGATGGCGTTACGTAAATCGTTTCCTCAAAGTACGGGCCTTCGAGCGGATCGGGCTTGTCGAAGATGGCGAGTACGCGGATTTCGCCGGCGGTCATCAGCGCCTCGACGGCCACTTCCGTGCCAGGCAAATATCCTTCCACGATGAAATCGTTCAGGCGCACCTCGCGCGTGGCTTGAATTTCCGGCGTTTGTAGCAGCTTGCGAATGCGTGTGGCCGCCGCGATAAATTCATCGCGGTCGTCGGCGCGAATGACTCCTTGACTGGCGGAAAGCGAGAGCGGCTTTAGAACGCAGGGATATTTGATACCCAGCAGCGCAGGCTCGGGGATGGGATCCAACGCAATCGCGCGGAACCACGGCACCGGCAGTCCGGCATCGCGTAAAACCTCGCGGGTGCGCAGTTTGCTGCGGCAGGCTTCCACCGCGGCCGGATGATGAAACGGAATACTCAACGTTCGCGCGGCAAACGCCGCGGCGTGCGCCGGGCGATCGCCGAGCGCCAGAATGCCATCGATACTCGCTGGCCGCACGCTCTCTATCGCTGCCTGCGCCGCTTCGGCGGGCTTCTCAAAATGTACGGGAACGGCGCGATCTTCCCAGGGGTCGTCAAGCTGGTGGCAGCGGTCCGTAACATATACAAGTTCGACGCTCAGTTTTTTCGCGGCGTCCGCAAGGCTGCGCGTCTGGTAGCCGAGTTTGGAGGCAAACAGCAGGACGCGTTTTGAAAATTCAGGCACAGGCCGATTTCTTCCTTGAACTAGACGAAGTGGTCCGCCGATAACGCCGGATGTTTTGCTGGCGTGGTCGTCTTGGCGATGGCCAGGGCTGGCAGGACAGGCGCTGCACCGGTGAGGGCGCCGATTGGGCCAGCGGCGATGGAAACGAACTGCGCGGGCGTCGGCTCGGCGCAGCAATACCACGGCTCGCTCAAGAATGGCACCGCGCGCGATACACTTTGCGGAGCAAGAGCCGGCGCGCTAACGCCAGCCGCGTCGTGCGCCGCATTCCAGATTTCCGCAAACGCTGCGGATCGCGAGAGCTTTTGCGCGTCGGCGGCTGAGGCAATTTGCTGGATATCGGCGCTCAACGCATCCATGCGCGGATCGCTATGCCGCCAGGGGAAAACCAGCGATTGCGCATCGAAGGGGCCGACCAGCCCCTGCACTTCCGGAAGTTCCAGCAAACGCGAGCCCGCCGGAATCAGCAGCCGGATGCCAAACTGAATGGGCGCGACATTCTCGATTAGATTTTCGTCGT
The DNA here is from genome assembly GCA_035314845.1 of Candidatus Acidiferrum sp. Taxonomy (GTDB): domain Bacteria; phylum Acidobacteriota; class Terriglobia; order Acidiferrales; family UBA7541; genus Acidiferrum. The sequence goes on along the minus strand of DATFYV010000365.1, from coordinate 467 downwards.
GAATTACCTGCAGCAAGTCGATAAAGTTTTCCATAGTGGTCCATGGAGAGAACGGCACAAAGGTCGGGTGCAGCGTCATGCCCAATTCTCGGAACATTTTGACCACGCCCAGAAAATCTTCCCGCGTATGACCCTTGTCGAGGATTTGCAGAAAAGCGTTGTCCACCGATTCCACCGCGCTAATGACAAACAGGCAGCCCGTGTCGCGCAACGTTGCAAGGTGCCGCGAATATTTTTTCAGATGCTCGATTTTTATGGTGACGTCATAAGTGATGCCGGGAAACTCTTCGTGAAATCGCTTTATAATTTCCAGCGCATGACCGATGCCGTTGAAAAAATCGGGGTCGCCGAAAGAGATGTGCTGCGCCCCAGCAGCCACCTGACGGCGAATGTCCTCCAGCACCACATCGCGCTGCACAATGCGGAAGACGCCTTTATAAACCGGAACGATCGGGCAATGCCGGCAC
>DATFYV010000364.1:0-4636 GCA_035314845.1 Candidatus Acidiferrum sp. | reverse complement strand
TCGCTCAGGTTGATTTTCTTGTAGCGTTGCGCCAGCTCGCCGATTTTGCCATAGGCCATTTCCAGATTTTTGTTGATGCGCGTCACGGTGACGTGCTCGGTCATGATCTCGCCGAGCTCTTTCCAAATGGTGATGGGATTTTCACCGCCCGTGCCGCTGAGCAGCGCCTGGTTCAACTCCTCCTGGCGTTGCCGTTCGCGCTCGAAAACTGTCGATGGCGCCGCGGCAGCTCCGCTCGCGCCACTCTTTGCGTATTTTACGGCCGCAGGCCCGGCGATGCCACCGCCGAAGATGCACGAGACCAGCGAATTCGCGCCCAGGCGATTGGCGCCGTGATACTGGTATTCGCATTCTCCCGCGGCGTAAATTCCCGGAACATTGGTGGCCTGATCCTCGGCGTTCACCCACATGCCGCCCATGGTGTAGTGCATGGCGGGAAAAACTTTCATGGGTTCTTTTCGCGGGTCGACGCCGATAAACTTTTCGTAGATTTCCAGGATGCCTTCGAGCTTGTGATTCAGGGTTTCGACGGGGATGTGCGTTACGTCGAGGTAGACCGCGGCCTGGCCGTCGATGCCGAGCTTTTCTTCGTAAACGATGCGATGAATGGCGCGCGTGGCGATGTCGCGCGGGACTAGGTTGCCGTATTTCGGATACCACTCTTCCAGAAAATAGAAACGTTCCGCTTGCGGGATGCTTTGTGCGGGGCGCTTGTCGCCGGGCGTCCGCGGAACCCACACGCGCCCACCTTCGCCGCGCGCCGATTCGCTCATCAGGCGTAGTTTATCTTCGCCGGGAATGGCGGTGGGATGCACCTGGATGAATTCGCCGTTGGCGTAATCCACGCCCTGCTGAAACAGCGCCGATTGCGCCGAGCCGGTGCAGACCACCGAATTGGTGGAGCGACCGAAAATCGCGCCGATGCCGCCGGTGCAGAAAATGACCGCATCGGCGACGAACGTCTGCACTTCCATGGAGCGCAGATTCATGGCGCAAATACCGCGGCAGATGCCGCCGTCATCGATCACCGCGGAGAGAAAGGTCCAGCCTTCAAATTTTTGGACTCGTCCTTCGGATTCGTGACGGCGCACTTGCTCATCGAGAGCGTACAAGAGCTGCTGCCCCGTCGTGGCGCCAGCGAACGCGGTGCGATGGTAGAGCGTGCCGCCGAAACGCCGATAATCCAGAAGACCTTCCGGCGTGCGATTGAACATCACGCCCATGCGGTCCAGAAGATCGATGATGCCGGGAGCGGCCTCGCACATCCGGCCAACGAGCGTCTGATTGGCGAGGAAATCGCCGCCGAAAATCGTGTCGTCAAAATGCTTGGCGATAGAATCGCCCTCGCCCTTTTGATTTTTCGCGGCGTTGATGCCGCCTTGCGCGCACACGGAATGCGAACGTTTCACGGGAACAATGGAAAACAAATCCACGGGAACGCCGAACTCCGCGACCTTAATGGTGGCCATCAGGCCGGCCAAGCCTCCGCCCACGACGATAATTTTAGGCTGGGTCATTTGTTTATATACGATGCGAAGGGATGCCAATCGTAACGAAAGCTAATCAAAATCAGAATGCCTACCACGCTGAAGGACACACCAACAAGCACACCCAACTGTCCAGCGGCGCGCTGCGCGCGCACCGTGGCCGCGAGCCCCCACTTGCAAAGAAAATTCCAGATGCCCACGCCGAGATGAAATGAGGAAGCCAGAATGCCGATGGCGAAGAATGTGAGATAGAGAGGATTCTGCAGATCCTGCTCCACGCTGGCGTAGGTGGACTTGCCCCCGGTAAGGAAGCGCTCGGTATACAAATGCCACCCGATGTACGCGAATGCGACCAGGCCGGTATAGCGCTGCGCGGTATACAACCAGTTTTTTACCCAGGGATATTGCGACACATTGGATTGCCCACGCAGCCAGATATACACGCCGTAGCCGCCATGAAAAAGGATGGGCAGGAAAATCGCGCCCCACTCCACGAAAATGCGGAAAGGGATGGTCTGCAGTTCCGCGGAAGTCTGATTGTATTTATCGGCGCTAACCAGCGCCGCGCTGTTAGACCAGAAATGCTCCGCCAGAAATGCGCCAACGGGAAGGATTCCGGTTAACGAATGCAGCTTGCGAAGGAGGTAACTTGAGTCAGGCTGAGTTGCCGTAGCGGACATGCCCTCTCCGCCACAAAACTCTCCGGCGGGCTTGAGACCGGGCGCACAACCGTCCTTCAGAGGGACATTTGCACTGCGCCAAGCTTAAGTGCGCGAAAGAATTGCGGCAAATTCAGTATAGGTAGTTGCCAGCGGCGATGCAAGCCGACCCTCCTTTCGATGAGCACAAAGAATTTGAAATATTCTTGCGCCCTCTGGCATGGACGGTACAATTTAAAGAGCAAATGCGTTCGCCAGGGCCCTCCTCTCTCCCCGGCCAGCCAAAGCAAAGAGAAAAACGAATTATGGCGACGAGCTACACACTAGTATCGGAACTGGAGCGACTGGCGGAGGCGCTGGTCGCCAGCCGCGGAGCGACGGCGGAGGGCCTGGAACTCGGATCGGTGGCCGAGCGCATTGCCAAATGTCTGGGCGTGCGCACCAATGAAGTGGCCATTATGGCCGTGTCTCTGCGGTGGAAGCACTTGTATTTCCTGGCGCCCTCGGAACTCAAGAATATCGGATTCGTGCCGCTGTCCAGTAATTCCGCGCTTGCGGCGCGTACGGCGCGGGAAGGCAAAGCGGAGATCGTTAATAATTTTGCGGCCGTGCGCCACGCCAGCGTGTTTGAAGGCGTGAAGATTGGCACGGAAAGCGGCGAAGCGATTCAAAAGATCATGTCCGCGCCAATTCTCACGGAAGGGCGGGTCGTGGGCATTCTGCAGATCAGCCGCAAAGGCTCCAGCGCGATGTCCGCCGGTGCGGACTTTACCGCCGATGAACTAGCCAAGGCGGTAGCGCTGTGCAAGCCGCTGGGAAAATTGCTGTCGCATATCGCCGCGGAATCGGAGACTTGAGTGGCGCCACGCTGTAACACGGCGTTCACGTTGCCGGCGGACGCGCGGCGGCCTGAAACACGTTGACACTGCAATACCTTCTTGTTACTTTTCCCCTGCCCTTGCTTTTTCTCTGACATCTATCACGGAGGCACGAAAAACCAGCCTATGGCGTTCGTCGCGAAGAAAATATTTCTCACCAAAGGCGTCGGGAAGCACCGTGAAAGACTTTCCAGTTTTGAGCTGGCGTTGCGTAATGCGGGGATTGCAGCGTGCAACATCGTGCGAGTCTCTTCGATTTTTCCTCCCAACTGTAAATTGATTTCGCGCAGTGAAGGTTTGAAGCACATCAAACCGGGCCAGGTGGCGTTCACGGTGATCAGCGAAAATTCCACCAAGGAAGCGCATCGCTTGATCGCCGCGAGCATTGGTTTGGCGTTGCCGAGCGACAAAACCATGTACGGATATCTTTCCGAACATCACTCTTTCGGCGAGACCGAAGAAGTTGCCGGTGAGTATGCGGAAGAACTCGCGGCGGAGATGCTGGCCACCACTCTGAACGTGGAATTCGATCCGGATTTATCTTTCGACGAAAAAAAAGAAGTCTATCGCATCTCCAACAAGATCGTCCGCACCATGCAGGTCACGCAATCCGCGGTGGGCGACAAACGCGGCCTGTGGACCACGGTGCTGGGCGCGGCCATCCTGATCGGCGACGACGACTAGTTCCCCTTCCTCTCTCTTTGGAGGTTCGATGAAGCTTTCCCGTTCCATCTTGTGCGTTTCTTGCATTCTTGCCTCCACACTTTTCGTGCGGCCGGCCCTTGGCAGCGATCGCGTTACCATCCTTTACGACGCATTCGGCAATAATCCGCTACTTACAAGGGATTGGGGATTTTCCGCGCTGGTCGAGCACGACGGCAAGCGCATCCTATTCGATACCGGCAACAACGAAGAGATTTTTGAGCACAACATCAAGGTCCTGAAGATCGATCTGACTCACCTGGACTTCGTGGTGGTCTCGCATCGCCACGCCGACCACGCCACGGGCCTGAAATATCTCTTGAAGATAAATCCCGATGTTACTGTCTATGTGCCCGCCGATGGCTCCAACGGTTTCGGCGGAGGGCCGATCCCCGCGTCGTATTTCCGCTCAGAGACTTCCCTGCCCGCAAAAATGCGCTATTTTGACGGCGACTACCCGACAGACCCTCACTTTGGAAAGCTCTACAACACCGGGCACTTTGTTCTGGTCGACAAGCTCACCGAAATAAATCCTGGCGTTTTTGTGGTATTCACGGTCTCAAAAAATCCGCACACCCTGGAATTACCCGAGCTCACTTTGGCCATGAAGGGTCCGGCGGGGCTAACTCTGGTGGATGGCTGTTCGCACGCGGGAATCGAAGAAATCCTACAGGCCTCGAGCGCGGTTGATCCCCATGTTCACATCGTTTTCGGTGGCCTGCATCTGGTGCAGATGCCCGCGCCGGAAATCGACCGATTGGCCGATGCGCTGAAAAATAAATGGAAGATCGACGAAATCGCACCCGGTCATTGCACCGGCGAAGCGGCGGTCCTGCGGCTGCAAAAAGTCTTTGGGGAAAATTATCTGTACGCCGGTCTCGGCACGCAGATCAGCGTCAACTGAGTCTCC
>DATFYV010000363.1:0-2540 GCA_035314845.1 Candidatus Acidiferrum sp. | reverse complement strand
GGCCGGGCAGCAGATGCCGGTGCTGGAATCGATCCGCAAGCGCTTTGTGAAGGAGCAGCCGTTGAAGGGTTTGCGCGTTTCGGCTTGCCTGCACGTAACCAGCGAGACCGCGAATCTGATGATTGCCTTGCGCGATGGCGGAGCGGATGCAGTGCTGTGCGCGTCGAATCCACTTTCCACGCAGGATGAAGTGGCGGCTTCGCTGAATCGCGATTACAACATTCCGACGTACGCGATTAAGGGCGAAGACAACGAAACCTATTACACGCACTTGCGCGCGGCGCTGGATCACAAGCCGCAATTCACCATGGACGATGGCGCGGACCTGGTGACCATGCTGCTGACCAAGCGCACCGATTTGGTGAGCGATGTGATCGCGGGGACGGAAGAGACCACCACCGGCGTGATTCGTTTGCGCGCCATGGCCAAGGACGGAACGCTGAAGTATCCGATCATCGCGGTGAACGACGCGATGACCAAGCATTTCTTTGACAATCGCTACGGCACGGGGCAGTCGACAATTGATGGCGTGATTCGCGCTACCAACGTTTTGATTGCAGGGCTGAAAGTGGTTGTGGCGGGTTACGGCTGGTGCGGACGCGGCGTGGCTATGCGTGCCAAGGGCTTGGGCGCGGATGTTATCGTCACGGAAATTGATCCGGTGAAGGGCATTGAGGCGGTGATGGACGGCTTCCGGGTGATGCCCATGGAGCAGGCGGTGAAGGAAGGCGACATTTATATCACCGTGACGGGCAACAAGAGCGTGCTTCGTGCCGAGCATTTTGAAAAGATGAAGGGCGGGGCGATTGTTTGTAACTCCGGCCACTTCAACGTGGAAATTGACATTCCGGCGCTGGAAAAAATGTCCAGCGGTAAGAGGGAAGTGCGGCCGCTGGTGGATGAGTATGTTTTGTCCGGCGGGCGCAAAGTGTATTTGCTGGGCGAAGGGCGCCTGGTGAATTTGGCTACCGCGGAAGGGCATCCCGCTTCGGTGATGGACATGAGCTTTGCGAACCAAGCGCTTTCGGCGGAGTATCTGCGCGTCAATCACAAGAACTTGAAGGCGCAGGTTTACGTGGTGCCGGAGAATCTGGATAAGGAAATCGCGCGCTTGAAGCTCGAATCCATGGGCCACAAGCTGGATACGCTTACGCCCGAACAAGTCCACTACCTGGCCTCCTGGCAAGAAGGCACGTAGCAAGAAGGCACGTACTTCGTTCAGAAGAACCCAACGTCGCACAGAGCCGATGTCCGCGACCAGCGCTGCTGCGCTACAATGTCTCTCCTTTGCGGGAGAACGCATGAAGCCCAACATTCATAAAGTCACTACGAGCACAATCGCAGTGTTCGCTTTGCTCGCGGTGGCTGGGCCAGCCACCGCGCAGGCACGCAACGCCCAAAGCACTTACGCCACCATGGCGCCGCTCGAGCAATATCTCATCGCGGACCGCGACGCCGAAATCGCTCTGGCACGCAGCGCGGCGCCGGACGCCATCTCGCGCGACGCGGAGGTACTGGTCCTTTCCCGGCATGGTTACGAGACCGTGAAGAATGCGAACGAGACAGCGACGAAAGGGAAGAATGGCTTCGTATGCATGGTGCTACGAGGGTGGGCCGCAGCAGCAGACTTCCCCGAGTTCTGGAATGCCAAGATCCGTTCCCCGATCTGTTTTAATGCACCGGCCGCGCATTCCTACATGCCGCTGATTCTCAAGAAGACTGAGTGGGTATTGGCGGGGCGCACGGCAGAGCAGATCGGCGTGGCAATCGACGTCGCCATCACCCGCAAGGAATTGCCGACACCGGAACCCGGTGCAATGTGCTACATGATGTCTAAGCAGGCCTATCTGGCCGATGACGACCCGCACTGGCATCCGCACGTGATGTTTTTCACCCCGCTAACGGATGCGGCAGCCTGGGGCGCCGATCTGCCGGGTTCCCCTATCATCGCGGCTCCCGCCAGGTCGGAACACCTGACCATTTTCCTGATTCCCGTTCGCAAGTGGTCGGACGGTACCGCGGATTCGCACTAAGCCATGTGGGATTTGGCGACACATTCTCTGGATGTAGCAAAGCTGCGCGGGGCGAAGTACGCTGACGTGCGGGTGATGCATTTGCGGCAGCGCGATTTGACCACCAAGAATGGGCAGGTGGGTACGCTGGCGCAGTCGGAGTCGATTGGGCTGGGGATTCGCGTGCTCGCCAACGGCGCGTGGGGATTTGCGTCCACGGACCGGTTGACGCGGGACGGGGTGGCGGCTTGCGCGGCGCACGCGGTTTCGATTGCAAGAGCTTCGGCGCTGGCGAAGCGGCACGATGTGACGATGGTCGGCGAGGAAGCGTTTGTGGACAGTTGGCAGAGTCCCTTCGTTAAAGATCCGTTTGAGATTCCGCTGGAATCGCAACTGGCGCTGTTGCTGGCCGCTGATGCGGAAATGCGCCGCGTCAAGGGCGTGACGCTGACCGAGACGGACATGCAGTTTCGCAAGATCGATTCGTGGTTCGCTTCGAGCATTGGGTCGCGCATCCATCAGAGCAAG
>DATFYV010000362.1:0-2551 GCA_035314845.1 Candidatus Acidiferrum sp. | reverse complement strand
GCTTTCCACAATGTTTTCCACAGAGTACCTCATCCGCTCTCGCGCATGGTTCTTGCGCTCCTAAATCCCTTCTCTTGAGCTTTTTGCAGACAGTATCGGAATGATAATCGCAGATTACCTCGCGACTTCGTGCCAATTCTGGTTCTCTTGCGACCTCCTCTTCGCCATCACCGGTTCGTGAATTCCACCAGCGCGGCGAGCTTCGCGCGGGCTCTTCCGGAGTGGATGGCTTCGCGCGCCGCGGCTGCGGCAGTCAAAAAATCCTCGCTAACTCCGGCGGCCACTAGCGCGGCGGCAGCGTTGCCTATCACCACGTCGCGCGCCGGATGAGATTCGTCGCTGATCTCCTCGTCGAGCACTCGCGCAATGATTGCGGCGTTCTCCTTCGGGGCTCCCCCAGCGATAGCTTGCAGCGGGGCGCGCGAAATCCCAAATGTTTCCGGCGACACTTCATAGCGCGAGATTTTTCCTTCGCGTACTTCCGCAACCGACGTTTCGCCCGCCAGGGAAATTTCGTCCAGGCCGCCCGCTCCGTGCACTACAAAGGCGCGCGTAACCCCCAATTCGTTCAGCGCCTGCGCCACCGGCGTTATCGCGTTCGCGTCATAGACGCCCAGTACTTGTGCGCGCGCTCCCGCTGGATTGGTCAGCGGCCCCAGCAAATTGAAGACGGTTCGCACCCCGATTTCCTTTCGCGCGGCTGCCGCATGGCGCGCTGCGGAATGCGCCGCGGGCGCAAACAGAAATCCCATTCCAATTTCGCGTATAGCCCTTCCCGCGCGTTCCAGCGGGATATCGATGCGCACGCCCAGCGCTTCCAGTACGTCCGCCGAGCCGCTGCGCGAACTTGCCGAGCGGTTGCCGTGTTTGGCCACGCGCGCTCCGCCCGCCGCGGCCACAATCGCCGCCGCCGTGGAAATGTTAAACGTACCCGCGCCGTCGCCGCCGGTCCCGCAGGTGTCCACCAGATATTCCGGGAGCTCTTCGCGCGCTGCAAAGACTGGCGCAGCCTGCTTGCGCATCGCGGCTGCAAAGCCCGTTAGCTCCTCAGCCTGTATCGCGCGGCGATTTAGCGCCAGCAGCAAGCGCACAATTTCCGCAGTGCTAAGCTGGCCGCTCAAGAGCTCTTCCATCAACGCACCCGCTTGCGCGCGCGTCAGGTAAGCTCCCGATTCAATTTGTTCGATCACGGAAAATCTCAGACGCGCACCTCAACGTCAATCGCTGTCAATTCGCCCGAAGATCTTTGGCCATTAGGACCTCGTCGTAGCACCGGCCATCCTGCTTGAGAGCGTTCTTTTCCACGCCATACTCCACAAACCCGAAACTCTCATATAACCGCCGCGCTCCCACGTTTTCGCTCACTACTGAGAGCTGCAGCAGTTCCACCCGCCGGCGCGCAATTTCGACGAGGGCAACGATCAGGCCTCGCCCGACACCAAATCTCCGCGCTGCGGCCCGAACGTACATGCCCCACAGGTAGGCTTTATGCGCCTCTTTCAGTCCTTGCCGATACAACAACCCCGCGACACCCACCAGTTCCGTGCCACGGAAAGCGCCGAGTACATCGCAGCTGGCCAGGCGCTCAGCGAAAAACGTCAACGGTTTGGTGCTTTCCACTTCAAAAGTGCTTCCGAACGCCTCGGGGTTGACGCGCAGGCCCTCCAGCCGGATATCGCGATACACAGCGGCATCGTCTGCGGACAAACGGCGGATCTGGAAGGCGTCAGCGCTCACGTTCGATTGGCCCTGCACTTCGCTGTGCCCGCATCGCTGCGCGACGATTCTTCATCGCGGGCTCTTATCGCGCGCATCCTTGCTCCCTTTCGCGGTTTCCGAGTAAACTGCTGTGTTCACAAAGCAGCAAAATTCTAGCACTGATGGAAGCGCAATGAAGATTCACGAGTACCAGGCCAAAGCCATCCTCGCGCGCTATGGCGTCACCACTCCCCGCGGCGAAGTGGCCTTCACCAAGGAAGAAGCTCGCGAAGCCGCGCAGCGCCTTAAATCCCACATTGTGGTGGTCAAAGCGCAGATTCATGCCGGCGGACGCGGCAAAGCCGGCGGCGTCAAACTGGCCCATTCCCCGGATCAAGCCGCGGAAATTGCCAGCCAGATGCTGGGCATGAACCTGGTGACCGTTCAGACCGGCCCTTCCGGCCGCATCGTGAAGCGCCTGCTGATCGAAGAAGGACTGGACATCAAACGCGAGCTATACCTCAGCCTGCTCGTCGATCGCGCCTCCGGCAAAGTTATTTTGATGGGCAGCGCGGCTGGCGGCATGGAAATCGAAGAGGTCGCCAAGGAACATCCCGAATCCATCCTCCAGGAAACCATTAACCCCATCGTTGGACTGCAACCCTATCAAGCCCGCAAAATTGCCTTCGGCTTGGGTCTGCCCGGGGAAGTGGCCACCCACGCCGCGCCGTTTCTCCAGGCTTTGTATCGCGCATTTGTCGACACGGATGCTTCCATGCTCGAAATCAACCCGGTTATCGTTACGGGCGACGGCCGCTTGGTTGCCCTCGACGCCAAGATGACCCTGGACGAC
>DATFYV010000361.1:0-8080 GCA_035314845.1 Candidatus Acidiferrum sp. | reverse complement strand
AGCCAAGCTGGCCGTAATCTTATATCTCGCGTGGTTTCTGGATTTACAGCGCCGTAACGCCGCCAGCATGGAATTTAACAAGAGAGACGCCCTACAAACCCTACTCCCAGCCGTAGCCCCCGTTCTGCTGATCGTCGGCCTGATCGTCGCGCAGCCGGACCTCGGAACCTCAGTGGACATTCTGCTAGTCGCCACAGCCATCCTGTTCGTCGCAGGTCTGTCCTGGAAATGGCTAGCCGTCGGAGCCGCCGCAGCCTCGCCCATTCTGTATCTCCTGATCACCGGCGTTGGCTATCGCAACGCCCGCCTGCTGGCTTTCCTGCATCCCGATCTCGACCCGCAAGGCGCGGGCTTCCAGTTGATGCAGTCGCTCATCGCCGTCGGTTCTGGCGGTTTCTCCGGCGCGGGCCTGATGGAAGGCAAACAGAAATTATTCTACCTGCCGGAAGCCCACACCGATTTCATCTACGCGGTAATTTCCGAAGAGTTGGGCTTCGTTGGCGCGCTGCTGGTGCTGGCTCTCTTCGCCGTCTACGGCTGGCGCGGTTTGCGCGCCGCATTCAGTGCCCCAGATAATTTTGGACGTCTGCTGGCCACCGGAATCACCACCCTGGTGCTCAGCCAGGCGCTCATCAACTTCGCCGTGGTTCTGGGTATGGTGCCCACCAAAGGCATCCCGCTGCCGTTCGTCAGTTACGGTGGTTCGAGTTTGCTGGTGATGCTGCTGGCTACCGGCGTTTTGCTCAACGTCAGCCAGCAAGCCACGGAAGGATGATGGGCCGCCCGTGAAGCTGCTCATCGCTGGCGGAGGAACGGGCGGTCACGTTTTCCCGGCCATCGCCATCGCCCAGGAATGGCTCGCGCGCGGCAGCGATCGCGAAGTCGTCTTAGTCGGCACGCAGCGCGGCATCGAAATGCGCCTCGTTCCCGCAGCCGGATTGCCGCTGGAAACGCTGCGCGTAGCCGGATTGAAAGGCAAAGGCGGAATGACGCTGGTAAAAAATCTCGCCATGCTTGGCTCGAGCTTAGCCGACGCCCGCGCCGTGCTGCGCAAACATCGCCCCGTCGCAGCCTTCGGCGTCGGCGGTTATGCCGCGGGACCGATGATGCTCGCTACCTGGCTTGGCGGCATCCCCAACATCATCTTCGAGCCCAACGCTGAGCCAGGCCTAACCAACAAATTACTCGCCAAAATTTCCAAGCGCATCGCCACCGGCTACGAAGTTTCCGCGCGCGCCTGGGGCGGCAAAGCCGTTGTAACCGGCTGCCCCGTGCGCCCCGAATTTTTTGTTATCGCCCCGCAAGCCGTTGGCAAACCGTTCCGCCTCCTAATCACCGGCGGTAGCCAGGGCGCGCTGCCCATTAACCGCGCCTTCGTCGACGCCATGGACCTGCTCGCTGCGCGCAAAAACGAACTCAGCATCGTGCACCAGACCGGCGAGCGCGACTATAATGCGGTGCGCACCGCGTATGCGCGCCGCGAAATCCTAGCCGAGGTTGTGCCCTTTCTAAATAACATCGCCGAGCGCTTCGCCTGGGCTGACGGCATCGTCTGCCGCGCCGGAGCCATCACCGCCGCCGAAGTAGCCGCCGCCGGCCGCGCCGCCATCTTCATCCCTTTCGGCCGCGCCACAGACAGCCATCAACTCCGCAACGCTCAGGAAATGGTTCGCGCCGGGGCCGGCCGCCTCATCGCCGAACCCGAACTCACCGCTGAGCGCCTCAGTAGCGAAGTTTTCGCGCTCATCGACCAGCCCGAAGAGACGCAGCGCATCGCCGCCGCCGCGAAATCCTTGGGCCGTCCCAACGCCACGCGCGAAATCGTCGACCTCATCGAATCGGCTGCCAAATTGCTCGGCAATCCCGCGAGGGCAAGCTCATGATGGTCTCCTTCCGCAATTTCCAGCGCATCCATCTCGTCGGCATCGGCGGCATCGGCATGAGCGGCATCGCCGAAGTTTTGCTAACCCTCGGCTACTCTGTCTCCGGCTCGGACACCAAGCCCTCCACCATCACCGAGCGCCTGCAAAATCTCGGCGCCACCATCTTCAGTGGCCACAAAGCCTCCAACGTCAGCGAAGCCCACGTGGTGGTCACTTCCTCGGCCGTAAAATCCGACAATCCCGAGGTCGTCGAAGCCCACAAACACAAAATTCCCGTAATCCCGCGCGCGGAAATGCTCGCCGAACTCATGCGCCTCAAATACGGCATCGCCGTCGCCGGCGCCCACGGCAAAACCACCACCACCTCCATGGTCGCCGCCATTCTCGGAGAAGCCCGTCTCGATCCCACCTTCGTTATCGGCGGCAAAGTCAATCAAGCCGGCACCACCGCGCGTCTCGGCAAAGGCGAGTACTTCGTCGTCGAAGCCGACGAAAGCGACCGCAGCTTCCTCCTCCTCGCCCCCGTGGTCTCCGTCGTCACCACCATCGACCGCGAGCACCTCGATCAATACAATTCGCTCGAAGAGATCCAGGAAGTCTTTACCCAGTTCGTGAATAAAGTGCCCTTCTACGGCGCGGCCATCCTCTGCCTCGATGAACCCAACGTGCAAGCCATCATTCCCGGCGTCAAGCGCCCCATCATTACCTATGGCGTCTCGAACCAAGCCGACCTCGTCATCAGCGACATCAATCTCGAAGGTCTAAATAGCGAGTTTCGCCTGACCTTCAGAGGCGACGACCTCGGCATGTTTCGCCTGCTCCACCCTCCCGGTATCCACAACGTGCGCAACGCCGCCGCCGCAGCCGCCGTCGCTCTCTATCTCAACGTTCCCGCCGATCTGATTCGCGAAGCCCTGGGCAAGTTCGCGGGCGTAAGTCGCCGCTTCGACATCAAAGGCATCGTCAACGACGTGGCGGTCATTGACGACTACGGCCACCACCCGGTGGAAATTCGCGCCACCCTCGAAGCCGCCAAAGTCTGCAAGTTCAACCGCCTGCTGGTGCTTTTCCAGCCCCACCGCTATTCCCGCAGCCAGCAGCTCTGGAACGAGTTCACTCTGGCCTTCAATCTTGCCGACATCCTAATCGTCACCGACATTTACGCCGCGGGCGAACCTCCCATCGCTGGGGTCACTGGCGAGGCCCTGAGCAAAGCTATCGCCGAGGCTGGCCATAAACATGTCCACTACGTGCGCTCCATGCAGGACGCCATCGAACTGCTCCTAAAGGAATCGCGTGCCGGCGACGCCATCTTGACCATCGGTGCGGGCAACGTAACCCGCGCCGCCAGCGAACTGGTGGTCTTACTCGGAACGGAGACTCCCACGCCCCATGCGGATTGAAGACCCCAAGGTTCTCGCGGCCCTCCCGGAACTGGGGGTCGAGCTTCGCAGCGGCACGGCGCTGTCCGATGAGACGTACCTCGGCATCGGCGGCACCACCGATCTGCTGAGCATCACCAAGCACGATGCCATTCCTGACCTGCTAAACCTCCTGGACAATAACCAACTCCCTCACAGATTTCTCGGAGGCGGGTCAAACTTGCTCGTGCAGGACGGTGAACTCCCCTGGCTCGTCCTGCAACTGGCGCGCTCCGAGCCGGAAGTGACCCTCGAAGGCAATTTTGCGCACGTGGACGCCGCCGCCGACCTCGGCCGCACCGTGACCTACTGCGCCAAGAACGATCTCGGCGGCATGGAAGGTCTGATCGGCGTTCCCGGCACCGTGGGCGGCGCGCTGCGCATGAACGCCGGCGCTTACGGCATGCAGATCGGCACCTACGTCCGCGAAGTAAAACTCTATCGCGCCGCCGAGCGCAAACTCGAAACCCTTCGCGGCGAACAAATTTCCTTTGAATACCGCCACACTTCTTTTGCGCCTGATGATATGATGCTGGCAGTGAAACTGGAACTTCCCTCCAAGCCGTTTAAGGAAATTCTCCAAGGGATTCGTATCTGTAACGAAAAACGCCGAGCTAGCCAGCCGCTGGGCCAAAAAAGTGCTGGATGCATCTTTAAAAATCCTCCCGGTGCGTCCGCGGGGCGCATGATTGATGATCTCGGTCTCAAGGGCCTCAGCGTCGGCGACGCGAAGGTCAGCGACCGCCACGCCAATTTCTTCGTCAACGTCGGCCACGCCTCCTCCGCCGACATGCTTTCACTCATCGCCGACGTGCGCGACCGCGTGCACAAAGCTTTCGGCGTGACCCTCGAACATGAGGTGGTGCTATGGCTCGCGTAAAGGCCATACCTGCTGGTGGTGCCGCCGCTGCCGAGGCGGAAACTTACCGCCCGGAGTTGGTCACCGACGAAGAGCCGCGCTACCTGCGCCGTCAGAAGCCTCTCGAGATTCGCCGCAAAAAATTTGGCGGACGCAACTGGCCCCTGTATCGCCGCCTCGCGGGCTACGGCATGCTCGGCATCGTGGGCCTCGCCGCGGTGTGGGTCGGAGTAGACTTTCTGCTGCACTCGCCCAAAATGCTGCTGCTGAACGACACGCAAATTCAAGTCGACGATAACAACATCGTGACGCGCGATGCGATCTTGCAGCAGTTCGCGCGGGACCATCGCCACAGTGTCGTCAGCATTCCCTTGGATGAACGGCGCAGCCAGCTGGAACAAATGCCGTGGGTGGAATCGGCCATCGTGCAGCGCATTTTGCCCAACCGTCTGCACATTAAAATCACCGAGCGCACACCTATCGCCTTCCTCAGAATCGGCAACGAACTCGCTCTCGTCGACGCGCAAGGCGTGATTCTCGACCGCCCCGAAGGCGAAGACCTGCATTTCCCCATCGTCACCGGTATCAGCGAAGATCTGCCGCGCGAACAGCGTGAAAAACGCATGCAGATCTACCAGGAATTCATGAAAGACATCGAGCTCGTGCGTCCCGGTTCTGCGGACCGCGTCAGCGAAATCGAACTCGCCAACACAAAAGATTTGCGCGCGGTGATGACCGGCTTGGCCAGCACCAACTCCGTTCCGGGTATCCCCGATGAAGCCAGCAGTCAGGCGGTGACCGTGCACTTCGGCGCCGGCGATTTCGTCGCCAAGTACCGCATGCTGATGGAGAATTTTGCGCAGTGGCAGGCCAACGCCGGCCGCGTGCGCTCCATTGATTTGCAGTACGCGCGCCAGGTGGTCATCAATCCGGACGCCAATGCCGCGGTTTCCGTGGCCCGGGCGAAGTAGCTTGCTGTAGTAAGTTGGGGAAGCGGTTTGCGCAGCGGCACCGGGACCAAATTGCAGGACCAATTGCAGGAGTTGGGCGTGGGCAAAAAAGATAAATACCTGGTGGGGCTGGACATCGGCAGCACGAAGACTTGCGTGCTCATCGCCGAGATCGACGAGCTGCAAGTGAAATTTCTCGCCCTGGGCGCGGCGGAATCCAAAGGTCTGCGTAAAGGCTTGATCGTCAATCTCGATTCCACAGTCAGCTCCATTCGCCGCGCCGTCGAAGAAGCGGAAAGCGTCGCCAACGTTCCCGTCGAATCCGCGCTGATCGGTGTCGCGGGCGGCCACGTAAAAGGCGTCAACAGCCGCGGCGGCGTCACCCTCGGCAATCGCGCGCGCGACATCGAGCGCGACGACGTGCGCCGCGCCATCGACGCCTCCCGCAACATCTCGCTTCCCGAAGACCGCGAAGTGCTGCACGTCCTCCCGCACGAATTTATCGTTGACGCGCAAGACGGGATTCGCGACGCCATCGGCATGGTCGGCCAGCGCCTGGAAGCCAACGTACACCTCGTTACTTCGTCCACCGCTGCCACGCAAAACCTCGTCACCGCCGCCAACAAAGCCGGAATTTTAATCAGCGATACTGTTCTTGAACCGCTGGCCGCCGCGGAATCCTGCCTGATGCAGGATGAACGCGACCTGGGCTGCTGCTTGCTGGATATCGGCGGCGGCACCACCGAACTCATCGTTTACGGCAACGGCGTTGTCCGCCACACCGGCGCGGTCCCCGTTGGCGGCGACCATTTCACCAACGATCTCGCCGTCGGCCTGCGCACGCCCATCCCCGAAGCCGAGCGCATCAAACACCGCCACGGCTGCGCCGCCGTGAAGTATCTGCAGGAAGACACGGCCATCGAAATCGCCAGCGTCGGCGACCGTCCGCCGCGCACCATCTTCGCGCGCATGCTCACGGACATCATCGAGCCGCGCGCCACGGAATTTCTCGCTCTAATTCGCGACGAACTGCAGCGCGCCGGAGTGCTGAAACAAATTCCCGCGGGCTTCATCCTCGCGGGCGGCGGCGCGCGGCTGCACGCGCTTGGCGAATTGGCTGAAGATACTTTCCATTTGCCCGTGCGCATCGCGGAGCCCAAAGGTTTGGTTGATCTGCCCGAACAGGTAGCTCAGCCGGAATATGCAACGGTAGTCGGTCTGGTGCTGTATGCAGCGAAAGCGCGGCGCACCCAACCGCAGCGCGCTGGAAACATGATGTCCAAACTAAAAGCCATGTTTGCGGGCGCCTCGTGAACCTGCCCGGGCGACGCACGCAAGCATCGAGAGGGTTGAGGAACGCATGACCGCAAAAGAATCGACGAAGGAAAAAGACGCAGGCATCCGCATGAGCTTCAGCGAAGAGCTGCAGCCGGCGAAAATTAAAGTGATCGGCGTGGGCGGCGGCGGTTGCAACGCCGTCAACCGCATGATCCGCGCCAAGGTGGAAGGCGTGGAGTTCATCACCGCCAACACCGACTTGCAGGCGCTGAAGCTGTCGCAAGCGCCCACCAAGCTGCAGCTCGGCGCCAAACTCACCAAGGGACTCGGCGCTGGCGCTAATCCCGAAACCGGGCGCAAAGCCGCTCTCGAGGACACCGAGAAAATCATCGAAGCCCTCGAAGGCTCGGACATGATTTTCATTACCGCCGGTCTCGGCGGAGGCACAGGCAGCGGCGCCGCGCCCGTGGTAGCTTCGCTGGCCAGCGAACTTGGCGCGCTCACCGTCGCGGTGGTCACCAAGCCGTTTGCCTTTGAAGGCAAGCGCCGCATGATGCAGGCCGAACAGGCCCTCGCCGATCTCGTCGGCTGCGTGGATACCGTCATCGTCATTCCCAACGAGCGGCTGATGGAAACCGTTGAGCGCGGCACCAGCTTCTTCGACGCCTTCCGCATCGCCGACGACATCCTGCGCCAGGCCGTGCAGGGCATCTCCGACATCATCACCGTTCCCGGCATCATCAACCGCGACTTTGCCGACGTGAAAACCATCATGAGTGGCCAAGGCTACGCGGTCATGGGCACGGCCATTGCCACCGGCGCGGACCGCGCCACGGAAGCCGCCATGCGTGCTATCTCCAGCCCGCTGCTGGAAGACAATTCCATTCAGGGCGCCCAAGGCATCCTGATCAACATTTCCGGTAGCAGCAGCCTGACGCTGCACGAAGTCCACGAAGCCTCCTCGGTCATCCAAAGGGCCGCGCATGAAAACGCCAACATCATCTTCGGCGCGGTGCAAGACGAAAACATGAAGGACTCCCTGAAGATCACCGTCATCGCAGCCGGCTTCAAGGAAGCCAACAAGAAAAATATTCAGCCCCGCCCCTCGGCGGTGGCCAAATCCTGGAAGACCGGCCCGGAAATTCCGGAGCAGCCCGCCGCGCAGCAGCAATTGCCCAGCGTGGTCCATCAGGTCAACGAACACGTTCGCGAGGTGGCGCGCGAAGTAAACCGCGAAGTCCCCAGCGACGACCTGGACGTTCCCACATTTATGCGGCGGCAAGCGCAAAAGGCCTAGCGCGCACGCGAGACTTGTCTTTCTAAGGGGCGATCTTTCCTGCGGGAGTTCGCCCTTTTTCTGTTTGTCTCTTCGACCCGGCTACCTCCCCCCTCCCCGGGGTTTCTCAAAAGATTGTGAATATAAAGGGACTTAAAGTACCTTTGTTTTCACAACCTTCTGCAAGTGTTCATTCTGAACGGCTTACCTCGCATTTTTGTTTAGTAAGTAGTACCTACTCCCTCCGAGATCAGGCTCGCGTTCCAGCGGGAATTTTAAGGCGTTGGGACTGGTGATTCAAACACAATTAAGTACAGATTTGGTACAGGAAGGTGATGGGTGAAGGGCAGATCTGCTGGAAAAATGGGGAGGGCTAGCGCTTTGAGGAAGCTGATAGCGCGGTGACCATCTGG
>DATFYV010000360.1:0-7563 GCA_035314845.1 Candidatus Acidiferrum sp. | reverse complement strand
ACCCAAAGGATGGCTCGTTTCATCGGGGAGATGCGTAAGCACGTGCGCATTTTGTTCTGGGGGAAATTGGACAAATTGCTGACCCAAGAAGTCTACATCAGGAACTGCTCGCCACAACGGTGTGGAGTTCGTCGTCGCTTAGCACGCGGGAAGACTTCTTTGCGGCATCCAGAATCCGCGCCACTACGAAATCATTGGCGGGGATATTCTTGGTTTCGAGCCAGTGCAAAACGTTGGATTTGCCGCTCATAGGGCCGATTTCGATGATCTGCTGTAGTCCAAACAGTGAAGCTGGAACGCCGCTGTACACTGCGTCAGCCAAAGCCGGATCGTTCTTGTGCAGCGCCTTTACCAGGGCGGCGGCGTGCACGCCCGTGGCAGTGCGAAAAGCGTCCCGTCCAACCACGGGGTAATTCGGCGGAATCGTCGTGTGTGTGGCTTGAGCGACAGTCTCGCAATACTCCTTCAGCCGCGAAAGGTCGCGGTCGATCAAATTCAGCAGCCGCAGATTTACCAGCATCAGTTCCATCGGGGTATTGCCCACGCGTTCGCCGAGGGCATTAGCCGCGGCATGCACCTGGTGAGCCCCTGCGGCATATGCGGCCAGCGAATTGGCGATGGCCAGGCCGCGGTCGTTGTGGCCGTGCCAGTCCACACGGATTTCTGCGCCGCTGGGATTCACAATTTCGTCGAACGCAAATTTGATTAAATTGAAAGCCCCGGCGGGCGTGGCGTGACCCACGGTATCGCAGAACACCAGTGCTTTCGCGCCACTATTGATCGCCGCGATGTACAGGCGCTTTACCGTAGCGGGATCGGTGCGTGTAGTGTCTTCCGTGACGTACATCGACGGCAGGCTGTGCGCGACCGCGAAGCTGACGGCCTTTTCCGTGGTGCGGCAAAGATAATCGACGCTCCAATCCTCCACCAAACGCCGAATCGGGCTGGTGCCCAGAAATGTGGCGGCTTCAATGGCGATACCCACGCGCTGCGAAATTTCCGCGATGGGGCGAATATCATTTTCGTGTGTCCGCGCGGCGCAGTTGGGCTTAATGCGCATCCGGTGCGTGGCAATTTCGCGCGCCAAGGCTTCGGTGTCAGCTGCAGCTCGCGGACCTGCACCGGGCAGTCCAATGTTGACCGAGTCGATCCCCAACGATTCCATCAAATGCAGGATTTCAATTTTTTCGCCGACGCTCGGGTCTGTGACCGAGGGATTTTGCAATCCATCGCGCAGCGTTTCGTCGTTGAGCAGCACACGCGTTCCCGGAGCAATCGCCGGCGGCGTGACGCTGTTCCAGTCGTAGATCCACTCGGAATGATTGTTCGTCGAGGACATAATTTTTTCAGTGCAATCCGTGGTCGCGAAAAATGGTTTTCATCGCCTGCCGAGCGTGCCGGATTTTTGTGGCCAGCGTCGCTCCAAACTCGAACTTCAGAAAAGCGTTGGCGGATTTTTCCACGCTGCCGCCGTAGCGGAACCACCACGGCTTTTCCATCCCGGGCATGCGCTCGGTGGCGATGTACTTCGGCTGCACCATTTCCATCAGTCCGGCCTTGCCATGCGTGCGCCCCCAACCGCTGAGCTTGCAACCTCCGTGCGGCGCCTCCGCGATTCCAAAATAACTGATGGCGTCGTTGACCATCACCGATCCAGCCCTTATACGCCGCGCAATAGCCTGGCCGCGCGCCGCGTTCCCAGTAAACACGCTGGCCGCCAGCGCAAAATCCGAATCGTTGCAACCGGCGATCGCCTCTTCCTCATTGGCCACCACCTGCACGGCCAGAATGGGTCCGAAAGTTTCCTCTCGAAACAACTTCATCGACGAATGAACGCCGCTAAGGATTGTCGGCTCAAAAAAGTTCGGTCCAAGGTCAGGGCACGCGTGGCCGCCACACAGCACCGTCGCTCCCAGCGTCACGGCATCCTCCACCAAATCCTGCATGCGCCGCACTTGTTGCGGACGGATCAGCGGTCCGATATCCGTCGCGGGATGGTTGCCGGGACCAAGGCGTAGCTTTTTCGCTTTTTCCACGCAGAGGTTCAGAAATTCATCGGCCACACTACCTTCCACAAACAACCGCTCAACCGACAGGCACACCTGCCCGCAATTCGTGAAGCTGCCCCACACTGCCGCGTTCGCCGCGTTTTCAATGTTCGCGTCGGCCAGCACCACCATTGCGTCTTTACCGCCAAGTTCCAGCACACTGGGTATTAAATCCTTCGCGCAAGACTCCGCTACGCGCTTGCCCGTCACCACGCTGCCCGTAAAGAAAACCTTGTCGGGACGCGCGGCGATCAATGCCTGCGCAACGTCCGCGCCTCCTTGCACCACCGTGACCAGCCCTTCCGGAAAACCGGCGTCCGCGAACAATTTCTGAATCAGCCCTCCGCATCGTGGCGTGAAATCGCTGGTTTTGCACACCACCGCATTGCCCGCCGCAACCGCCGGAATCATCTGGCCGAGCGGAATGGCCAGCGGGTAATTCCAGGAACTGATCATGGCGAGCACGCCGATCGGTTCGCAAGTAATTTTTCCAGACTTGGTTTTTGCCGCCAAAGAATGGTGTGGCACGCGCTCGTCACGCAGATGCCTCGGCGCTTCCTTGGCATAGTAGGCTGCCGTATCCAGCGAAACAAAAATGTCCGCGAACAAAGCCTCGACGCGGGGTTTACCCGATTCGAGCACCACGGCGTCCGCCAGTGCTTCGCGCGCCAGCAGTATCCGCTCGCGCAGTTTCGCGAGCAGCGCGCACCGCTGGGCGATATGAGTTACTGCCCATTTGGCCTGCGCCGCGCGAGCTAGCGCCACGAGATGGGGAATCTGCGAAGCCGGAGTCGCGGCAACGTGGGCCAACACCTCGCCCGTGGCCGGATCAATCGAAGGCAACGCGCCGATGGGAATGGCAGTGGCAGCCATGCAGAGAATTCTACTCCGAAAGCTTCGTCGAGAACTCCGAACTTCTCCCTGAGAGGAACCGCTACCAGATTCTTTGCCCTACAAGCCTGTAAAATAGCTTATCGATGCTCACGAATACTACTCTTCGATCTGCAGCGGGGCGCAGTAGGCCAGGGGAGTGCTTAGGAGCATTCCGGCGTCAGACGCGGAAGGACTCTTCAAGATGGACCTCGACCATGGTAAGTCCCTGCGCGGGGACGGTGGGACCGGACTTAGAGCGGTCTTTTAGGGCAAAAAGGCGGTCGATGTCCTCAGGCGTGAGCTTCCCGCGCCCAACGTCCAGCAGCGTGCCCACGATTTTGCGGACCATGTAACGCAGAAACGAGCGGCCGTGCACGGTGAACACCAGTTCCTCGCCGTCGGCACTGCGTAGCAGTTCGGCGGAATAAATTTCGCGCTCCATGGAGCGATCTTTGTCTTCCTCTTCGGAGCCGGTGGAAGCCGCGAAGGAAGAAAAATCATGCACGCCAACAAAGCTCTTCACCGCTTCGCGCATGGCATCCTCGTCTAGCGGAAAGGGATAGTGCAATACATAGCGGTGCACCATCGGCGGCACTACTTTGCCGCGATAAATGCGATAGCGGTAGATTTTGCCGTGCGCCGACCAGCGGGCGTTGAATTGCGGCCCGGTTTCCTCGGCCTGCAGGATGCGAATGGTGGGCGGCAAGATGGCGTTAAGAGCTCGCTGAAATTCCTGCGCCGAAAGCGTCGACTGTGTACGAAAGCTGCCGATCTGCCCCAAGGCGTGGACCCCAGCGTCGGTGCGACCAGCGCCGTGGAGGGTGATATTTTCCTGCGTCAGTCGGCGCAAGACATTAACAATTTCGCCCTGAATGGTCGGTTTATTTTTCTGAATCTGCCAGCCATGAAAGTCCGTGCCATCGTAGGCGATGGTTAGCTTGATATAGCGCATGCGCAGATGCGAAGTTATGGCGCGGACCGCACAAAACGGCTGCCAGGCTTCACAGCGGCGCTGCCTTCCCGGCAGAGCGGACAGTCTTCCGCTTGGTAGGATGGAATTTTGAGCGCCAGCAAGGACTGCGACTCCACGGGAAATTCGATTTCCCCGGCGCTGCGATCGATTAACGCGCCAACCGCCACCACCCGGCCACCCGCTTCCTCGATGACCTGAATGGTCTCAAACGTAGAGCCACCGGTGGTCCACACATCTTCCACCACCAAGACCTTTTCCCCCGGCTCCAGCGAAAACCCGCGGCGCAGACATAAGCTGCCGCCAGCATTGCGCTCCACGAAAATGGCCGGTACACCCGTTTCGGCGCCAAATTTCGGCGCGGGAAGGGCTCGGGCGACTTCTTGCCCGATAATTACGCCGCCCATAGCCGGGGACACCACAGTTTGAATGGTGGCATCCGAAAATAGCGCCGCCAGCGCCTGGCCCAGTTTTTCGGCATAGCGCGGATAACGCAGCACCAGGGCGCACTGCACGTAGCTACCGCTGTGCAAGCCGCTGGACAGTTCGAAATGGCCGTGGCGGATGGCGCCCGCGGACTCGAACATTTTCAATAATTCTTCGTTACTCAGCATAGTGGCAGCTAACCGGAAGACGCCGCTAAGCGTCGAATCCTCAGCAGCCTAGCCGTGGGATGTAGCGTTGTCAAGGCAGACGCCACTCAAGCCAGATGCGTTGTCAAGCCGGACGTGCGCCTGCTAGACTGGCGCATTCCATTCGCGCGCGGCGAGATAGCTCTGGGACCATGGTGTGGGGCACAAAAGCGCGGCAGGGTTCGGAGCTGAGCGCTGCCTTTCTTATTTTCCGTAGCTGTGTCTGCGAATTGGTGAAACAATTTCGAGTCTACAAGCGTTGTAAACAGAAGAGACATGACGGATGTCCCGCCGGGCAGAAGGTTGTCCCGCAGGGCATACCAATAAGGGTAAGGAGCACCATGACGAAGCTGTATGCGCGAGCGGTGTTGGCGGGGATTCTGGCGGTTTTGACCGCAATTGGCCCGGTTTCTCCGGCATTTGCCCAGGATCCACCGGCGCCCCAACCGGGGACGCAGGACCCGGACCAAACCAAGAATCAAGTGGCCGTGCCGCCTCCGGCCGCGCCGCAGCCGCAGGCTCCTGCCATTCCCGTCGCCTTGGGGTCGTCCAAGCACAACTATTCTTATGGCCCGCGCGTTTTCCCGACATTTCTGGCACCGTACCGCCCCATTCCCATTGAGCACCCGGAACTTTCCAACGCGCCGCGGCTCGATCAGCTGATCCACAGCGGCAAGCTGGAAATCACGCTGCAGGACGCCGTTGAATTAGCGCTGGAAAACAGCCTGGACATCGTGATTCAGCGTTACACCCCGTGGCTGGCCGATACCGACATTTTGCTGGCCAAATCCGGTGGCTCACCGCGCGGGTTTCTCAGCGTTGCGCAAGTTCCCGGCAGTGTCGCCGCGGACGTAGTGGCCTCCAGCGCCAACTTGCCGTTCCAGAACCTGGACCCCACGCTAACCAGCGGTATCTCGATTTTCTCCGGCAACACGCCACTCAACAACCCCTTTACAACAGGGGCGGGAACCACCGGATCGTCCACGCTGCTGGCGGAAAGAGTTCACTCGTCGCAATTTAACTTTGGCTACTCACAGGGGTTCACTTCGGGAACCACCTTCAGCGTCGCTTGGGACAACAACCGCGGTTCGAGCAGCCCGACGGCCAACCTCTTGAATCCATCGGTGACTTCGTCGCTGACGGCCACCATCTCCCAGCAACTGCTCAATGGCTGCTGCTTTGACGTCAATCGCCGCAACATCATCATCGCCAAAAATAACCGCAAGATCGCCGATCTGGTGTTCATGCAGCAGGCCATCACCACGGTGACCAACACCATCACCGCGTATTGGGAGCTAGTGTACGCACGGGAAAACGTGAAAGTGGAACAACAAGCCGTGGCCGTCTCTCAGAAGCTGTACAACGACAATAAGAAGCAACTGGAAATCGGTACCATGGCACCACTGGACGTGACCCGTGCGGAATCGGAACTGGCCAGCGATCAAGGCAATTTGCTGGTTGCGCAGACCACGCAATTGCAGGACGAGCAGGTGCTCAAGAACGCCATCTCCAAGAATCCCCTGGCGCCGAACCTGATCAACGTGGAAATCATTCCCACGGATTTGCCGGCGCGGCCGGAAACCATCGAAGCCGCCTCCTTCGAGGACGCTATAAAGGAAGCGTTCACCAAGCGACCCGACGTCCTGCAGGAGGGTTACAACCTGAAGAACGCGGACATCGATGTGCGGGCCACGGCCAACGCCCTGCTGCCGGTGCTGACATTGAGCGGGCAATACATCAGCGACGGGCTGGCGGGCAATCAAACCCTCTTTGGACCCTCCGTGACGGAGATTTCGAAGAGCACAATCCCTATCGTGGATGCTAACGGTAATCCGGTATCAATCTACCTCCCGAGCGCTCCGACTGTGCCAATACCAATATTCCAGCCCACCGTGACCACTACCGCGCCGATCACCGGCGTCAGCCACGGTGGATTCGGCAACGCGCAGAGCCAAATTTTCCACAACGAATTCCCCAGTTATGTCGCGTCCTTGAACCTGACCCTGCCGTTGCGCAATCGCGCGGCGCAATCGGAGAATGCCCGTGCAATACTGACCGCGCGGCAGATCGAAGCGCAGACGCTGCAGATCAAGAACGCCGCGTTGCTCGACGTGCGCAACACCTTCATCGCCTTGGAACAGGATCGCGCGCGTGTGGATGCCGCGGTGAAGGCTCGCCAATTGCAGCAGGAAACCTTCGACGCCGAGCAGAAGAAATATGCGCTGGGCGCCTCCACCGTCTACCTGGTGATTCAGACACAGCGCGACCTGGTGACCGCGCAGGGCACGGAATTGCGGGCTTTGGCAGACCTGGTGGAAGCCAAGGCCAATTACGAACGAGCTCTCGGCCGCACGCTGGAGACCAATCGCGTCACCATCGCGGGCGGACAGCAGTTTGAACACGACACCCTCATTCCCGGCACGCGCGACGGCCAAGTCATCGGAACAGACAAGATTTTCTCCAACGCGGGAGCAGGCAGCGGCCAAAAGTAAGCCAGGGCAGGGCATTTGAATGTGTAGGTGCCGGGCTTTGGCCCGGCCTGGCTGTGCGTTAGAGCTCCAAATCGCGACATCGCGCTGCCGCGACAAGCGACGGATTCCTTGCCCGTCCCGGACCTTTGGCATAGCATCTAGTCGTAGTGAAAATAGGCCGGGCTAAAGCCCGGCGCCTAAATAAGCCTGCCAATGAGCGACAAACTGCGCGAATCTGTGACTGACGCGATTCCTGAGCGCACGCCCGGTGCGGCGGAAGCGCAGTGGGAAAAAACCACGCTAAAAAATACACTGGACAAGAGTCCCGAGCGGCAAAAGTCGTTCACCACGATCTCGGGGTATCCCATTCGCCGGTTATATACTGAAGCGGATTTGGCGGATTGGAATGCGGAACGCGATTTGGGCTTTCCCGGCGAGCCGCCCTACACCCGCGGCATTCATTCCACCATGCACCGCGGCCGCTTGTGGACTATGCGTCAATTCGCGGGATTCGGCACCGCGGAGGACACCAATCAACGCTTCCGCTATCTACTGTCGCAGGGGCAGAC
>DATFYV010000359.1:0-2012 GCA_035314845.1 Candidatus Acidiferrum sp. | reverse complement strand
GTCGGCCCCGACGGGCGGCCGGTGCTAGCCGGTTTCCCCGACGAAGACGTCGAGGTCGGCGCGCGCCTGCGGTAGGGGTTTTTCGTAGCACAGCCATTTCTGGCTGTGTCGCCGATGATTTATCGCGGTGAATCGAAATCGCTAGGGCGAGGATGTGTCGGACTGGCTGAAGCCGCACAGCCAGGAATGGTTGTGCTACTAAAATCATGGAACTGATCGATTCGCATGCGCATATTGATTTTCCGCAGTTTGCGGAGGATCGCGACGCTATGTTTGAACGCGCGCAGGCGGCGGGCGTTGGCACGATTTTGGCGATTGGGACGGGCCCTGGTCCCGAGCAGATGGATGCGGCGATTCCCTTTGCCGAGGCGCACGACTGGATTTACGCCACCATTGGCGTGCATCCGCACGAGGCAAAAGAGGTTACACCGGAACATTTGGTAAAGCTTTCGGAGCTGGCGAAACATCCAAAGGTCATTGCTTGGGGCGAGATTGGTCTGGATTACTTTTATGATCATTCGCCGCGCGAGACGCAGCATCGCGTCTTTCGTGAGCAGATGGAATTGGCGCGCGCTGCGAAACTGCCGATTATTATTCATTGCCGGGACGCCTGGCCCGACACGCTGAACATGCTCGATGAACACTGGCGGGGCACCGGGCTCGGTGGAATTTTGCATTGCTTTAGCAGCACGCTGGAAGACGCGCGACGGGTGCTGGACATGGGCTTTATGATTTCTTTTGCGGGGAATTCGACCTATCCGAAAACGCAGCACCTTCGCGACGTTGCGAAAGCTTTGCCATTAGAAAACATTTTGATTGAAACGGATGCTCCGTTTTTGGCGCCACAGGCATTTCGCGGAAAGCGGAATGAACCGGCCTATGTGGCAGAGGTAGCGCGCGCGCTTGCGAGTGTGAGAGACTTGCCAGCAGACGAATTTGCCGCCGCAACTTCAGGGAATTTTCGGCGGTTTTTTGGGCTGTAGCGGTATTTGGCGTGCTGGTTGCGGACCGTCAACGCTGACTTTTTGGTACGCGGTTGGTACGGCCCATCGCGCCCCTAGGCCGTTTATCCCAGTGGACTTTTTTGGAGGAACGTCATCGCCCTGCTTACGGCTAAGGAGATTTTTGACCTGGTCCGCGAAGACCTGGTTCTGGTCGAGCAGGAACTCGCGCGCCAGAGCGAGGTGGCGTTCGCGCCGGTTGCCGAACTGACCAGCTATCTTCTGGGCGGCGGAGGCAAACGCTTGCGTCCGGCGCTGCTGCTGCTGTGCAACGGCTACGCGGCGGGGGAGCGCAGTCCGGGCGCCATTCGGCTGGCGGCGGTAGTGGAACTGCTGCACAGCGCGACGTTAATTCACGACGATGTGATCGATGGGGCAGATACGCGGCGTGGGCGGCCTTCGGCGAATTCCCGCTGGGGAAATCACCGCAGCGTTCTGGCCGGGGATTGGCTGTACATGCAGTCGTTTCAGATGGCGCTGGAAGAGCGGAATTTTCGTATTCTCGATGTGCTGATCGATTTGACGCAGAAGATGGTTGAGGGTGAGTTGTTGCAGCTGGCAAAGATTGGGCACATCGACGTTACGGAAGATGAGGCGCTGCAGCTGGCCACGTACAAGACGGCGTGCTTGTTTAGCGGGTGCGCGCGTCTCGGTGCGGTGCTTGGCGGGCTTGAGGGCGCGGAGGAAGAGGCGCTGGCGGAGTACGGCCGGAATGCCGGCTTGGCGTTTCAGTTGGTGGACGATTTGCTGGATTTTACGGCTTCGGCGGAGACTTTGGGCAAGCCCGTACTCAGCGATTTGAAGGAAGGCAAGGTTACGTTGCCACTGATTTATGCGATGGAGAATGGGCATCGCGAGGCGCGGGCCCTTGTGGCGCGGGTGCTGGAAGAGAAAGAGTTTTATTCCGTGAAGGCGGAGACGATTGTGGCGCTGGTGCAGGATTCCGGGGCGCTGGGGCGGGCGCGGACGTTGGCGCTGGATTATGCGGGGCGCGCGAAGGCTTGCTTGAAT
>DATFYV010000358.1:0-7336 GCA_035314845.1 Candidatus Acidiferrum sp. | reverse complement strand
GTCTGCCCTTCGAGGCTCAGGGTAAAAAGAGCCGCCGCTACAACTGCGGTCGGGTGATATATCTTGGTTTGTGTGCAGAAGCGATTCGTGGAGGGGACTTTTGAACCAGGGCAAAGTGAAGTGGGGCGTGTTGGGGGTGGCTAGTATTGCGCGGCGGAAGGTGATTCCGGGGATGCAGGCGGGGGAGTGGAGCGAGATTGCGGCGATTGCTTCGCGGGACTTGGGGAGGGCGCGAGAGGCGGCGGAGAAATTTGGGATTGCCAAGGCGTATGGGTCGTATGAGGAGTTGCTGGGGGATCCGGAGATTGAGGCGGTTTACAATCCGCTGCCGAATCATTTGCATTTGCCGTGGACGGTGAAGGCCATGGAGGCGGGGAAGCATGTTTTATGCGAGAAGCCGATTGGGTTGAATGTTGGCGAGGCGAAGGAGCTGCTGGCGGTGCGGGAGCGCACGGGGAGGAAGTGCGGCGAGGCGTTCATGGTGCGGACGCATCCGCAGTGGCTGCGGGCGCGGGAGTTGGTGCGCTCGGGGAAGATTGGGGAGTTGCGGGCGATTATGGCGTCGTTTAGTTACTTCGACCGGGAGGTGAACAGCATTCACAATAATTTTGCGGGCGGGGGCGGGGCGCTGCTGGATATTGGATGCTATCCGATTCATACGTCGCGATTCATTTTTGGGGAGGAACCTTCACGGGTGGTTGGAATTGTGGAGCGCGATCCGGAGATGAAGATTGATCGGCTTACGTCGGCGATTTTGGATTATCCCTCGGGGCAGGCGATTTTTACTTGCAGTACGCAGATGGTGTATCACCAGAGCATGGAAATATTTTGCACGCATGGGCGGATTGTGCTGGAGATTCCGTACAGCGCGCCGCTGAACGCGCCGACCAACATCGTGATTGACGAGGGGCGGGCTGGGGCGGGGAATCAGAGTAGCGTGGAGACGATTGCCGCCTGCAACCAGTACACGATACAGGGCGATCTGTTTTCGAAGGCGATTCGCGAGGATGGCGAGGTGCCTGTGCCGCTGGAGGACGCGATTAAGAATATGGCGGTAATTGATGCGGTGTTTCGGTCTGGGGTTACGGGGCGGTGGGAGAAGCCGCTCGCGTAACTCGGGACACGCCCGGGCAAGCTGGGGCGCAGCATGCTGCGCCCCTACAAAGGGTTCTTTGCGCCGACGCCGTATAGCGCCAGTACGCCTTGCAGGGTGATCACGCCTTCGAGACTGCGAAGATTGGCGCGGCTGACGACGGGGAGGAGATCAAGTTGGGTGGTTCCCATGCGGTCGAGCGCGGCAGTTAGGGTGTGATCGGCGTGAACGTGGGGAAAGCCTTTCGTGTCCAGTAGTTCGAGGAGACGGCGTGCGCCGCCTCCCGCGCTTGCCGCTTTTTGTAAGGCTTCACGGCTGATTACGCCAACTAGTCCGCTCTCGTCGTTGACGGGCCAGGCTTGCAGGGAGCTGTCCTTTATTTTTTCGAGGGCTTCGGCGACGGTGCGTTCGGTGCTCAGGATTTCCGTGGCCGGTTGCATGGCCTGGTAGACCTGGCGCTGGCTTTCCTGGATGCGCGCTTCCGCGGAGGGCAGATGGATACCGTCCTGTTCAGCAAGGATTTCGTAGATGCCCTTTTTCTGAAATTTTGAAGCAATGAAATAGCTGACCAGGTTGGAGATCATCAGCGGGACAATGACGGCGTAATCGCGGGTGATCTCGAAGATCATCACGACGGATGTCATCGGAGCGCGCACCACGCCGGCAAAGGCCGTGCCCATGCCCACCAGGGCGTAGGCGCCGGGCGATACGATATAGCCGGGGAGAAAATGCTGGGCGATGTTGCCGATGGCGCCGCCGAGCATGGCGCCGAGAAACAAACTTGGGCCGAAGATGCCGCCGGCGTTGCCGGAAGCGTAGCTGGTGGCCACCACCACAAGCTTAAGCACCAGGAGCACCAGCATTAGCTTGACGGCCATATTTCCGTTGAGCACGTCGCCGACGTATTTGTAGCCGACGCCCATAATCTGGGGAACGAACCAGCCCATGATGCCGACCATCAGGCCGCCGGCGACGGGCTGAAACCACACCGTCTTGCGCGGGAAGCGCAGAAACTTGGCGCGCATCCACAGCAGCAGGCGCGTGAAGGCCACGGAAACAATGCCCCCGGCCACGCCGAGAAGGGCGTAGATGGCAAACTCTCCGGGATGGACCAATTGGTATTGCGGGACTTTGAAGAGCGGGTCGTTGCCAAGCAACAGGCGCAACATGGCCCAGGAAGTTGCGGAGGCGAGGACCACGGAGCCAAGCACCGGGGCGTGCATGTCGCCCATGACTTCTTCTAGAGAAAAAAGCACAGCGGCAAGCGGGGTATTAAAAGCTGCGGCGATGGCTGCGGCCGCGCCGACGGGAATGAGCGCTTTGATTTTTTCCGGGCGCAGTCCGAGTCTTTGGCCGAGGACGGAAGCGATGCCCGCGCCGACCTGCACCGCCGGACCTTCGCGGCCGAGGGGAATGCCGCTGGCCAGAGTTGCGGAAGTGCAGAAAAACTTGCCGAAGACGGTGCCGACAGAGATGCGTCCACCGCGTGCGAACAGGGCGGCTTTGGTTTGCGGGACACCGCTGCCCCGAGCATCGGGAAAAAACCGGAACAGCAAATAGCCCATGCCCAGCGAGCCGACGACGGGAACGAGCAGCCTGCGCCAGGGCGCGCCGCCAACGGGATAGAGGCGCGCGCCAGAGCGCTCCGTCAGCAGAATGAAGGCTACCACGACCATGCCGACGAGCGCGCCGATGAGCAGGGTGAGAATTAGGAAAACTTGTTCTTCGCGCTCGTGCAGCAAGGCGTTCCATTGACGGGAAGGCGCTTGCCACCAGGCGGATTTGGCGGTCAAGGGAACGGTGGTGGTCATTTCCTAGGTGATTTACCTCTGTTCGAAGAAGAAGCGTGTTTCCGCCGAACAGTGCCCTGCCGCGAGGCCGCCGCGTACTGCAAACGAGCCTGCGATTTGGGATGGAGGAGCGCCTCAATGGCGGTGACCAACTTGACGCCGCTGGAACGCAGTTCGCTGATGCGGTCATGAGCGACGCGTTCGACCAGTTTGACGCCGCGCGGCAGGAGCGACACGAGAACTTTTCTGCGGTCGTCGCGACTGCGCAGGCGGCGGACGTAGCCGTGGGCGGCGAGGCGGTCGACCAGTTCGACCACGCTGTGATGCTTGAGGACCATACGTTCAGCGAGGGTGCGAATGGTGGCGTCGGCGCCGCCGGGGAGGCCGCGCAGAGCGAGCAGTAGCAAATACTGTTGGGGCTCTAGGCCCGCGGCGCGCGCTTTGGCGTCGCCTTCGCGCAGGAACAGACGGATGCGGTAGCGCAGCTCCGCCAAGGCGCGGTATTCGGCGATGGTTACTTCGACGCTCATCTGTTAAGTCTATCGCGTCACGATATAATTCGCCAGAGCGAGTCTTAGGGCGTGTTTCGCGGAGACGGGAATCGCAGCGGTGCGATGGTCACAGACTCTTGCGGAAGGCTTTTTGGGTCTTGTAGTGCTCGTAGCCGTTGCGCAAGTAAAAATTGTGAGCGCGCTCGCGGAGGACGTTGGAACGCACGGACATGCTGGGGCAGCCGTGCTTGCGGGCCCAATGCTCAACGGCGGCGAGGAGTTGCGCGCCGGCTCCGAGACTGCGCTGGCCGTCGGCCACGATGAGCCCGTTTAATTCCGCGCGGGTTCCGATTTCGACGAGGTGCGTCACGCTGACGTGCGCCCAGCCGATCACGCCGGCCTCCGGGGATTCCGCTACGAATAGGGCATTGGGCGGAGCAGTTTTGAGTTTACGCAGGCGCTGCGCAATGTCCGCCGCGGTCGCCGGATATCCTAGTTGCCCGGTGAGTTCCGCCAGTCGCGGGGTGTCGCTGGTTCGCGCTTTGCGGATCACAACAGCGGATTTCGCGCGGCCTCCGGACCTAGAACGCTTTGTCGGAGTCGAGGAGGATCGTGACTGGACCTTCATTTACCAACTCCACGGACATAGTGG
Source organism: Candidatus Acidiferrum sp. (assembly GCA_035314845.1). Lineage (GTDB taxonomy): Bacteria > Acidobacteriota > Terriglobia > Acidiferrales > UBA7541 > Acidiferrum. The sequence goes on along the minus strand of DATFYV010000358.1, from coordinate 3,310 downwards.
CCTGAAAAATACCAGTGGCCACAGCGATACCGAAACTTGTCAGCGCTGCACAAAACTCATCGTAGAGCGCTTTCGCTAAGTCTGGCGGAGCCGCGGCCATGAAACTGGGGCGTCGCTGTCCACGGGCGTCGCCGTAAAGCGTGAACTGCGAAACGACCAAGGCAGCGCCGCCAACGTCCAGCAGCGAAAGATTCATTTTGCCCTGCGGATCTTCGAAAATGCGCAGGTTGGCAATTTTCTCCGCCATTGCTGAGGCTGCCGCGGGAGTGTCTTCACGGCCGACGCCCAGCAAAATCACTAGGCCGGAATTGATTTCTCCTGTGACGCTGCCGTTGACGGTTACTTTCGCCCGACTAACGCGCTGCAAAACCGCACGCATACGACCTCTGGCTATTGATATCCCTGCGATGCGACTATGCGCAAGCCGCAGTCTTGCCCGGGTACCGGCGCTGCTACTCCGCGGCCGTTTTTTTCGCACGTTTGCGCGGCAGCATGTCGGGAAGTTGCGCAACGTTGTAGGCAAAGACCGCCAGGACCTGCGCGCCTTCGGTCAGATCGTCCCAGCGCACGCGATCGATGGTGTCGGCTTGTGAGTGATGGGTCAAGTCGTAGTCCACGCCATCCTGCACACACCAAAATGCTGGAACGCCGGCTTCGTCGAAAGGTAAGTGATCGGTGCCGCCTTCCGTGCGCAGGGTTGGTTCGGCGAGTCCAACGCCCTTTGCCAGCGGATACAGCACGTGATCGATGGTCTCGCGTGCGCCGTAGTTGGCCATTAAGCCGATGGTCAAGACTTTGCCTGTACCGCTGTCGTGCACCAGCACGGCGGAGATTTTGGACAGTTCGTCTTGGTGCGCCGCGACGTAGGCTTTCGAGCCGTTCAAGCCTTGTTCCTCGCCCGTGAAGAGCACGAAACGGATGGTGCGCTTCGGCCGCACGCCGCTCTTCACCAATGCGCGCGCGGCTTCGAGCACGGCCATCGATCCGGTGCCATTGTCCGTGGCGCCGGTGCCGAGGTCCCAGGAATCGAGATGCGCGCCGATGATGACCACTTCATCCGGTTTTTCTGTGCCACGAATTTCCGCGACGGTATTGTAAACATTCACGTTTTGCGCTTTGAAGCTGGCATCGAGATTCACTTCTGCTTCCACCGGCCCGTTTTGCAGCAGCCGCCAAAGCAAGGTGTAGTTTTCGCGGGCCATGTAGGCAGTGGGCGCCGCGCCGGGCTGATAATTCATCGAGCTGATGCTCATGTTCATGAGCCCATACCACTTTTCGGAGCCGAGCACGATGGCGCCCACGTGTTCGCCTTCCAGAAAGTTGACCATGGCACGGCGGGTCTTGAAGTACGACGTGTATTCGATGGGCTTATCGCTTTTTGGCAAGGCCACCGGGATGGTTTCGTCGCCCCAAGGCACGAACAGCGGATTTCCGGGAGCAACCATTTCCATGGGCTTACCGAGAAGCACAATTGCGCCGTTTAGTTTGCCTTTGTACTGCTGCAATTCTTCCTCGGTAGTGACCGCCAGGCCGACGACAGGCCCGTGAACGGGGCCATTGGTTCCGGGCGACCATCCTGCCGTTGCCACTGTGAGCGTTTGCTCGACGGGAGAGGTGACGCGGGCAGTGGCGGGACCGCGCGTCCAGGTATTGGCGATTTGCCAGGCTTCCAGATGCGCGTTGGTCAATCCAGCTTCCTTGAATCGATCCTGAGTCCATTTACTGGCAAGATCGAGCTGCGGCGAACCGGTGAGGCGCGGACCGATGCGGTCGGCCAAATATTCGAGGTTGGCTTTGAGTTCCGGCTTGTCGGCTTTGATTTGGGCGAGAATTTTTGCGTCCATATCCGCGATGGGATCGGGCTTGTCTGCGGAAGGAGATGAAGCCGAGGATTCCGCGGCGGCTTTTTCCGGCACCGGGCGGCGGGGCAGCATGGCCGGCAATTGCGCGGTGTTATAGGCCCAGGCCGCGAGCACCTGCGCGCCTTGATTGATGTCGTCCTTCCAAACCTTGTCGAAGGTGTCGGATTGGCTGTGATGCGTCTTGGAATACTCGGCCATATCCTGCACCGTCCAAAAGCCGGGAACCCCCACATCGTCGAAAGATTTGTGATCCGTGCCGGCCTGGCGAATCATGCTGGCTTCCAATAGTTTCAATTCATGCAGCGGCGCGATGACCTGATCAACGATTTCGCGATCTTGGTAATTATCGTGCAAACCGATAGAGGTCACGCGGCCTGTGCCCGTGTCGTGTACCAGGATGCCGGAAATTTTGTCGAGGTCGTTTTTGTGAGTCTCAACATATTTCACTGAGCCGCACAAGCCCTCTTCTTCGCCGCTGAACAGAACAAAGCGGATGGTGCGCTTGGGCTGCACGCCGCTTTTCACCAGAGCGCGGGCGGCTTCCAGGACGGCCATGGAGCCGGTGCCGTTGTCGGTCGAGCCCGTGCCGAGGTCCCAGGAATCGAGGTGCGCGCCCAGCATGACCACTTCGTCGGGTTTTTCTTTGCCGCGAATTTCCGCTACGGTGTTGTAGACCTCCACCGGCTGTTCGCTGAAGGAATTGGTTATGGAGATTTCCAGCTGCACAAGGCCGTGCTTCAGCATGCGAAAAATCATGCGGTAACCTTCGCCGGTGATGAAGGCCGTGGGAACCGCGCCGATTTCAAATTTTTCGCCGCCGATGCCGGTCATGTTGAGCAGGCCGTGGGGCTTGGCGGAATCGCGCAAAACTGCGGCCACCCCTTCCTGCTGGAAAAATGCGTTGCGTACGCGGCCAAATTCCGCGGCGGACGCGGACGGCGCCGCAGGCTGGCCGGGAAAAGGAGGCGGCGCTTGCATGGGACGAACGGCGTGCGCATCAACGGGTTTGGGCGGGGAGAGGCTGTCCGGCTCCTGATAAATGACAATCGCCCCTTTTAGTTTTCCGCGAAATTTTTCGAGGTCCTCCTTTGTTCTGGCGTCCACGTAAGCTACCGGGCCGCTCACCGTGCCCAGCGTGCTGGGAGACCAACCGGCGGAGGCGATGGTCAGCGGATGCTCGGCGGGCAAGAGGATGCGCGCACTGGCCGTGCCACGCGTCCAGGAATGCGCGATGGTCCACGGCTCCAGGTGCACGTTGCTCAGGCCGTACTTGCGAAACATGTCCGCGGTCCAGTCGTTGGCTTGCTTCAGTTGCGGCGAACCGGTGAGGCGCGCGCCGATTTCAAATTTTTCGCCGCCGATGCCGGTCATGTTGAGCAGGCCGTGGGGCTTGGCGGAATCGCGCAAAACTGCGGCCACCCCTTCCTGCTGGAAAAATGCGTTGCGTA
>DATFYV010000357.1:0-4297 GCA_035314845.1 Candidatus Acidiferrum sp. | reverse complement strand
TTTCTCGTTGCGCAGCTCGATGGCTGCGCGGACCGTCTGCCCCGCAAAGATGTGTTGCGGCAGCTCCAGGCGCAGCTCCACGCCGGTCAAAGTGATAGAAGAAAGAATTCCCGACATCAAAATTGCCGACACCAGCGTGGCCAGAATCAGGAATAACAAATTGTTGCCGGTATTCAGCGCCGCCAGCGCCACCAGGAAGATGCCGGAAATATATACCCAGCCGTGCCGCGTGATGCGGTACTCCATCTTGTAGCCGATCCAGCGCAGGGGTGTGCGCTTGGCCAGCACGGGTACCAGCGTAATTGCCACCCAGGCGGCCACCGCCAGCGCCACCAGTGCGGACGTGCTCGCCAGCACGATCTGCCCCAGCTCCGCCGCCGCCCCGGAGTACAACGCCAGCAGCAAAGCCACGGTCAACGCCGTAATGGAAAGAAAAAAAGCCCGCACCGCGGGGCGATCCGCCTTAGCCCACAATTGCCCGATGCTAGAGTTTTTGGTCTGGGTCATGGAGCGGCCGCCTTCTCAGACGGGCGCTTTTTGGGCGTCGCCCGAGCCGCGGGCAAAATTATGCTGTCACGAATTTCGGTGTTGCAAATTTTATAAGCAGCTTCACAACGGCACAGGTACCGAATCCACGATTTCCCGCAGAACCGATTCCGTGCTCTCCGACTTCTTCTGCGCCGAAGCGTGCCGCGAACTGGCCACCACGCGATGCGCAAACACCGCCACCGCCAGCGCCTTGAAATCATCCGGCAAGCAATAATCCCGCCCGTCGAGATAGGCCCGCGCCTGCGCCGCGCGCTGCAGCATCAGCGTCCCGCGCGGACTCACCCCCAGCGCCAGCTGATCGGTGGTGCGCGTGCGATTGACGATGTCCAGCGCGTAGTCCAGGAGGCTGGTATCCACCTTAACCATGGCCACGGCGTCTTGCATGGCCAGCACGTCGTGCACGTCGGCGATCTGCCCCAGCGAATCCAGCGGATCGGCCGTGGCCCGTCGGCGCAGAATCTCACGCTCCGTTTCCAGCGACGGATAACCCATCTTGATGCGCATCAAAAAGCGATCCAGTTGCGACTCCGGCAAGGGATAGGTGCCGTGATGCTCGATGGGATTCTGCGTGGCAATCACCAGAAAAGGCTGTGGCAGTGGCAGCGTCTTGCCGTCCACGGTCACCTGCGCCTCGTTCATGGCCTCCAGCAGTGCCGATTGCGTGCGCGGCGTGGTGCGGTTGATTTCGTCCGCCAAGACCACGTTGGCAAAAATCGGCCCGGAGCGAAACTCAAACTCCCGCGCTTCGGGGTTGTAAACGCTAACCCCCAGCACGTCGCTGGGCAGCAAATCCGAAGTAAATTGAATGCGTTGAAAGCTGCAATGAAAGGACTTGGCCAGCGCTTGCGCCAGAGTGGTTTTGCCCACGCCGGGAACGTCTTCAATGAGCAAGTGCCCGCGCGCCAGCAAAGTAATCAGCGCCAGTTGAATCGCCTCTTCTTTGCCAAGGATGATGCGCGCAATGGCGCGATGCAGTTGCGAGACAACCTGGGAGGTGGCGGTCAGCATAGTTGAAAATCCGGGCTCTTTCCTGTTACAACTAGAACACTGCATCGTGACGCTGCACCCGGCGTGTTCTGCGCCAGTCTCTTGGATGCAGGATGTCAGCGCAAGACAACCCGTCCTGGACGGGCGATTAGCTCAGCGGTTAGAGCGCTCGCCTCACACGCGAGAGGTCAAAGGTTCAAATCCTTTATCGCCCACCATTTCCCGCTAAGTCTTGCGAACCTTTCCATTCTGCCACCATTTCCGAATCGTCTGGCGCTAAGACGCTCAATTTTGTGCCGAACTTGATATTTATCGCTTTGGCGGAAAGAACGCGAGAGAATGAAATCTCTTATGACGCTCTTTCTCCGATTTCTGGAATTTCTGGGACTGGGATTCTGGCTGGGCAGCGACGTCTTTCTAAGCTTTGTAGTAGCCCCGGGCGCGTTTCACATTCTGGCTAGCCGCGACCAGGCCGGCGCCATCGTCGGCTACTCGCTCACGCGCATGCATTTAGGCGGCATTCTCTGCGGCCTTGTTTTCCTCCTCGCCCGGCTGCTGCGCACGCGAACCTTTGCCAGCTATGTAACCGCCCCAGCGCTCTGCGTCGTCGCAATGATCGCATTGACCGCCATCTCGCAATACACGGTCAGCGCCAAAATGGCAGCCTTGCGCCTGCAAATGGGATCGATTCAGGCCACGGACGCGGGCAGCCCGCTGCTCGCTGAGTTCACCCGCCTGCATGGCATCTCGGTGGCCCTGGAAAGCAGCGTCCTGCTCGCCGGTTTTGCAGCCGTGTACTTCCTGGTGCGCGAGCTCTCGACCATAAACTAGTCCCGCGCAATCGGTCGACATTTCTGACGAAACCAAACCCTTTAGAATGACATTCTTTCGCGCAGTGTACCCTCTAACCCCTTTAGAATGAGATTGTTTCGCAAAGGGGGTACGGGGTACTCCGCCCCGACTAAGTCTCTTACAATGTGTTGTTTAGGGGCGTATCGAAAATACCCGGGAGAAACGAGCGCTCAGGGTTGTCCGAGAAGCCCGTCAAAATACGCCAGCATGTCGGGAGAATCCCACTGCTGCTCGCCGATAATTTTGCGGGCGATTTTGCCGTGGCGGTCGATGATATAAGTTTCGGGATAGACGGAAGTGCCATAGTCCAGAGCGATTTTTTTGGTGGGATCGCGGAACGTGGGGAAAGTTACGTTCTGGTCTTTCAGGAATTTGGCATAGGCCTCGGGATCTTCGTCAACACTCCCGCCCAGGATCACCCCGTTGCGCGAGGCGATGTATTGCTGAAGATGGTTCATGGAGGGAGTTTCATTGACGCACGGCGGACACCACGTGGCCCAGAAATTCAACACCACCACCTTGCCTTTGAAGTCGGAGAGCTTTTCAGTCTTTCCGGCAATCTCGGCGCTAAAATCATCGGCGGTCTTGCCGGCAAGAGAAGCTTCGCCCTGGCGGTAACTGGGCATGGCAAAAAGTACCAGTCCGGCCAATACTAGCGCCACCGCAGCCCAGACCAAGACTCTTTGGCCTATTTTTTCGAGCATCGCCATGAAATGTTATACTAACGCATCCGCGGGTGGTTTGGAAATCGACCCGCCGCCCATCGTCAAACCACGCAGCATCGCGTTACCAGCCGTTCTTTTTTCGCTATGAACACAGAATCTTCTAGCAACGCCGCTGCTGTCCCACCTGACTCCGTAAGCGCTCCAAATATGCCGGTGGAGTACACTTCCGCCATTGTGCCGGCGCGCAACGAAGAGGCGTCTATCGCCGCGTGCGTGGATGCGCTGCGGCAGCAGCCGGAAGTGCTCGAAATCATCGTGGTGAACGATCAGTCCAGCGATGGCACCGCGGAAATTGTGCGCGGCCGCATGCAGTGCGATCCGCGCATAAAACTACTGGAGACCAGCGAAGTTCCACCGGGCTGGGTGGGAAAAAACAATGCCGCCGCGCTCGGCGCGAGCATGGCCACGCAAGCCTGGCTACTCTTCGTCGACGCTGATGCCGAAGTCTTGCCGGGGGGCTGCGCTAAGGCCATCGCAATCGCTAACGAAGCGAATGCCGGTTTGGTTTCCTTTTCGCCGGAACAAATAACGGCAAACTGGTATGAGAAAGCGTTGATTCCCTTTATTTATTGCCGCCTGGCGCGAAGGTTTTCGTATGACGCGGTGAATGATCCGAAATCGCGAGTGGCGGCGGCCAACGGACAATTCCTGATGCTGCACCGCAGCGTGTATGACGCGATTGGCGGACACGCTAGCGTCGCCGGCGAAGTTCTCGAAGATGTGGCTCTGGCCAAACGCGTCAAGGCCGCTGGTTACGCGATGCGCTTCGGCCCGGGAGCGGGATTGGTGCGCGCGCGCATGTACCGTTCGTTTGGCGCGATGTGGGAGGGCTGGAAGAAGAATCTCTATGGCCTGATGGGCGGCACGCCAGCGACGTTTTATCGGGAGCTTCGGACCATTTTTCCGTGGATCCCCCTGCTACTGATTGTGTTTGGATTTTGGTATCCGCTGGCCATCTTTGCCGGAGTTTTGCTGTTGCTGGTGCGGCAGCTGCAGTACGGGGCCGATCTGGTACGTAACCAATACCCCTTCCGCCTCATCATTTACTACGTTCCCGCAGTGTTGCTATATGCGGGTGTGCTCGTCGCCAGTTATCGCGGGCACGCGCGCGGGAAACTGGCGTGGAAGGGCCGCGAGGTCGCGGTCGGCCCTGCTGGTAAGCTGGGATAACGGCGAAGGATAAC
>DATFYV010000356.1:0-4982 GCA_035314845.1 Candidatus Acidiferrum sp. | reverse complement strand
CCATTCGACATTCCTTCAGATTGCGGTCGAGCGTGGCATACCAGCCCTTCTGGCGTGGTTGTGGTTCTCTGTGGCCTACTTTGTGTTTCTGTTCCGTCTCATTTGGCGTCTGCGGACGCAAAGCCGATTCGCCTGTGGTGTTGCAGCTGGAGCACTGGCTGGTTTCACCGCGTTTACCCTTTCTTCCGTCGTTCATTACAACCTCGGCGAAGAATCTCTGGCAATGATTCTCTTCTTCTACTACGGACTGGCAGCCGCCATGGACCGTATGACCGCAACACCCGGCGCGCTTGATGTAGGCTGATGGTTCGATACCCGGCGGTGACTGGAGGTAGTCTCGCAAATGCGATTTGAAAGGGCACGGCTTTAGAGGCTGCTGAAAAAGGCGATTTTGGGTAGTGCTGGCCTTCAGGCCAGCGTCTAAGCCTTTTGTTTTTGTCATCCCGAGCGGGCTTTAGCCCGCGAGGGATCTGCTTTTCGGACTTTTTCAGTAGCCTCTTTAGCCGTGCCGCTCCGGCCCGCATAGACATTGGGCTCTAGCCCTTGAGGGAATTCGAAGTTCCGCTCGCCCACTATTTACGCGACCGGTTCTGGCCCTTCGATCCGTAACTCTCGTAGGGCGGCCCGTGATGGCAAGGCTTTCACCGCAGCAACCGAACCGGTCGCGTGATCGCGCAAAATTGAGACGATGAGAGTGGCGCAGGACGAAAAAACGGTCGAACGTATCAAACAGGCAGAACGTGCGTGGCACGACTCCGAGTACGATACGCACGCCAAATATGCATTTCCCGACAGAGTAGGAGACTTTGAAGACAGGTTCGCGAAGGGCCAGATCTCCCGCTTCTGCGACGGCGGGTGGAGTTGGTGGGGGGATGCACGACACGAAGCCCTCCAAGTCGTGGGAGACGTCAGTGGACTTCGGGTGCTGGATTACGGCTGCGGTTACGGCGGACTGGGTTTGTATTTGAGCCGGAGGGGAGCGCAGGTATGCGGCTTTGATCTCTCTCTCCCCGCCATTGAGACCGCCAACAAGGCTGCCCAACGATACGGGTTGCCCGCCGAATTCGCGCAAATGGATGCGGCGGCGCTAACCTACCCGGATGAATTCTTCGATCTCGTCATCGGCTTCGGCGTTCTGCATCACGTGATCAAATACCCGCAAGCTGATTCGCACCTGTTTCGCATCATGAAGCCGGCTGCGCGTGCGGTTTTCCATGAGACGCTTTGGGACAATCCGCTGATTAATTTCGCACGCAGATTTACCTCAGAGCATTCCGACGCAGGTGATGCACACTTAACCGAGCGCGAGATCCGCAGCTTTTGCCAGAGATTCAGCACGGTACAGCTCGAGAAGCGTCATCTGCTCTACATGTTGAAGCGGCTTGCGAAACTGCCTCAATCGGAGTGGGGCGCACAATTAACGCCCCGTCCCTTCTGGCAGGCGGTGCGAACGATAGACCAGCAGATTTTGCGTTTTCGTCCGCTGCGCCGTTATTGCGGAGAGGTGATCGTGTTCCTGCAAAAGTGACCGATTCACCATAATTCTGCACCTGTTCATTTTCCGGTTTGCTGGCCCACCTGCATTCGCATTTCTTCGCGTTCTCTCATCCGCACCCACACCGCTACCGCCGACATCCAGACGGCCAACAGCGGCAACAGGCTTGCCAACCCGCGGAGCCCCATCAGTTGTCCGAGGTTGAAAGCGCCGTGCGCTCCTCCGGCATCGAGGTCGGAATTCGTCAGCATGGATGTGCGTTCCAATGCCAGGTGTCCGCTCCAGAACGATGGCCACAGCAACTGCGTCATAGGAGAACGGTACTCGAACGGTGGCTGCGGCGTGGTGGATACGGCAATCAGCGAGAACAAAATGCTCGCCACAAGCAGCGCCACGCAGACCCTCCTGCCATACTTGTGGAAATGGTCCCATGCCGGAGCCAGTCCGACGCATAGCAACGGAATGCCGGCGGCCATGTAACGAGGCCCGTACGACCAGCCGGCGGACCACTCGCCAAAGGATGCGTTGAAAAGCAGGTAATACGTAAACACAGCCCCGGCGGTGAGTCCGGCCGCGCGTGTCGCATGGCCTTTCCAAAGGAGCCACACACCAAGGGGCGCTGCGACCAGTACCGGAGCGGCGACAAACAGCCCGCGTTTCAAGCCGAACAGCAACTTAAACACGACATCGACGCGGGGATATCGCAAGCCATGGAAGCCGCGATTCATCCACGGAAACGCATCCGGGTCGTAGTACGAGTAGCTGGTGTGCAGCGGAGATCCAAAAGTCGCGCGCAAATAGAGCACCAGCACCAGTACGCAAAGCAGAGCTCCCCCCGCAACTCCGCATGCGACGCGCAGCCGACGCGGCCAACCAGAGGGCCACACCCGAGCAATCGCAAACAGCCCGAGGATGGCCGAAGCCGGTGCCGCGGGATATTCCGTCACTGTCGCCCAGCCGGCCACCAGGCCGACGATGAAGCCCCAGAATGCTTCCCGGCCTGCGTTTTGCGGGTCCAGCTTGAGCACAGCGGCAAATGCAAACAGCAGGCAGGCGCCTGCCAGTGCATGCGCCCAGAACAGAGTTGCGTACGCCCACATTGGGCTTCCCAGACCCATGGCCAACGCGCCAAAGGCCGCTGCGTTCGTACTGGTCCCGAGTCGTAACGCGATCCAGTACAGGCATACACACGCCAGAGCCGTGGGCAGCGCCGCGGAGAAAAGGGTGCAGATGTAGGCCAGCGCAACCAGGCTCCGCGCCGACAGGGGATTGCGTCCGCCGGCGTGTGTCGCCGCCCGTGTCGCCACCGCCGCGGGAACCGCCAGAAGCGGCTGCCCTGGCGCCTTGTCGGAGTAATAGTGCCCATCCTTAAACACCTTGTCCCCAGTGTTCTGGTGATAGGCGTCGATGGAAAGGGTGCCACGCTCTACCATCGCACGCACGAAGTCGAAACGCGTGTTCTGGTTCCAGCCTCCGCCTGAGTAGAAGTAGGCGTACGAAACAAACGCCACCAAGCCGATGAGCAGGGCTTGCTTGGGTGCCCTCGCAGAATTCGCAAAGAGGCTTGGGGAGTCGTACTTCATGCTGGAAGCTACATTGCCTTACGAACCGAGGTCGGCGTCATGCTGTGCGATGCCCGTTCGGGACGCTCTGATTAAGTCTGGTTTTGAAGGGGACGGCCTTCAGGCCGTCCGTAAATGCAACGAAATCGCTGCGGCTTTAGCCGCTGAGGGACTTCGCTGCGACTTGATCAGAACCTCCTTAGCCATTGGAGTGGGCGCCAAGTCCACGAGTATAGAGATGCCCTACGCCGGGCACAAGCAGCGCCTGGTCACGGGTGCACCGCTACTTTCCGATGGCGTTCCACTGGAACTCTACAACTTCTCCGAAGTGCCGCACGGCAAATTGCGGATCGTGACGGCCGGAGTAGATGTGAAACTCGTTGGGGATGCCGCGGGAATCGAGCAACAGATGTAGCTTCTGCGCCCCCTGTTCAAATCCGTAGTCGTCGTTGTTGCCCACATTGAAATAGATTTTCATGCGCTTGAGTTCAGGCGCGGGTGTGGCTTTGGCGAAATAAAAGACGCTGTTGCGTTGCAGGTAGGCAACATCGATGGGGTTGCCGAAAACGTCACCCAACATGGAAGATGGCGCACCCGGGCCTCCCCCAGCGAAGTCCGCAGGAATTTCCGCAAGCAGCGCCGGCATTTGCGCACTGACCGCGGCAAAACGCTGTGGATACTTGAAAGCCAGCCGGAGCGCGCCAAATCCGCCCATCGAGACGCCGGTGATGCCGCGCCGTGTGCGTACGCCATCGACACGGTACTTCTGTTCCATCTGTGGCATGAATTCCTTGGTCAAGAAGTCTTCGTAACGAATCTTTCCATCGGCGGAATTCAGGAAAAACGTGTGTCCGCCGCTGGGCGCAAGCACGACGAAATCGCCGATCTTGCCTTGGCGGCGGAGGTCTTCGATGAGATCCCACCCGCCGGAATTCAGCAACGACTGTTCGTTATCGCCTAATCCGTGCAGGTAATACAACACGGGATAGCGGCGGTTTTTGTCTTGGTCAAAGCTGTCTGGCAGGAACGCGCAGTAGCGCACCGGACGCGGCAGGACGGTTGACTGGATCGTCGCACATTCCGCCCGGCCTTGCGCGCGCGCAGATGGAACCAGAGCCAACGCGATCAGGCATGTCGCTATACGGGCGGTGTTCAGGAGAAGGAGAGGCGGTCGTCTCATCATTCGTACTTCAGCGTCTGCACCGGATCGAGCCGAGCCGCCCGGCTCGCGGGATATAAACCAGCCAGCAAACTCACCACGATGGAGAACGCGATTGCGGCGCCCACCAGCCACGATGGCATCGACCACACCGCCTCGGCTGGGAGTTGGTGACGATGCAGATAGATTCCGGTGCCGAAGTTGATGGCCTTCCCGATCGCGAATCCCAGCAGGATGCCCAGCACTCCGCCGAAAAAGCCCATGGCACCCGCCTCGGTGAAGAACAGTTTCTTTACGTCCTGATCGCTCGCGCCGATGGCCTTCATCACGCCGATTTCACGCCGCCGTTCCAGCACAGCCATCACCAGTGTGTTGATAATCGCCAGCGTGGCCACCGCCAGTGCGAGCGAGCCGAAGATTCCGAGAAACAGATCGAGCACTGTGAAGAAACGCCGCAGGCTCTTGGTGGCGTCGAGCACGGAGAACGTGCGGAAGCCCATCTGGCTGATGGCGTCCTGCACGGCAGCAACTTTGCCGGGGTCTTTCACGCGCACGGTCAGCGTCATGTACGACTTCCCGCTCGCGCCGCGCAGCGAACTCCGCATGTCAGTGAACTGCGCCATGTTCAGCCGCTCGGTCGTTCCCACTGGCAGAAAAATTCGCCCACGCGACACCGTCCGCATGCCGCCATAAGGTTCGGCATCGATCAGGCCGACGACCCGCAGCTTTTGCAGTTTGCGTACCACCGAAAAGCCGAAGTCGTCGC
>DATFYV010000355.1:0-4247 GCA_035314845.1 Candidatus Acidiferrum sp. | reverse complement strand
AGCGAGCCGAAGGACTTTTTGGATTCAGCGAAAAGGCGATCGATGTCGGCTTGCTTGGCCACATCGCCTTGTACGGCGACGGCTTTGCCGCCGGCTTTGGTGATATCGGCGACCACCCGGTCGGCGCCCTCTTTGCTGGAAGAGTAGTTGACCACCACGGATGCGCCTTCCGCGGCGAGATGCTTGGCGATGGAAGCGCCGATGCCTTTGGAAGCGCCGGTGACAACGGCGACCTTGTTTGCGAGTTTTTTGCTCATCGTGAATCTCCTTAGATTTATACCTTTCGGTATGTACCCTCTTATGCGGCTCAGCGATCTCATGGCGCCGTCGAGTGTTTCGTACCGACTGGTATGTTAAGATGCAGGAGGTGCGGGAAGGATACAAGAATGATTCGCGCAAGAAAAAATATTGCAAGGAAAGAGGTTAGGCCGCCAGGGCGGCCGCGGGCGTTTGACCCGGAGAAGGCGCTGGAGCGCGCGCTGCGGGTGTTTTGGGAGCGCGGGTACGAAGGGGCGTCGTTGGCGGGCCTGACGCGGGCCATGAAGATCAACCGGCCCAGCATGTACGCGGCGTTCGGAAACAAGGAGCAACTGTTTCGCAAGGTGCTGGACCGCTACGCGCAAGAAGTCGGGAGTCATGTGCACGATGGATTGCGGGAGGCTACGGCGCGCGGGGCGATCGAAAAGATACTGTTCGACTCGGCGGAGGCGCTGGTTTCGACCGGGCATCCGCGGGGATGTCTACTGGTGCAGGGGGCGCTGGCCTGCGGGGCAGAGTCGCGCGGGATTCAGCGGGAATTATGCGCGAGACGCGGGGCCGGGGAGGCGCTGATTCGTCAGCGGCTGGAGCGAGCGAAGGTGGAGGGCGACTTGGCGGCCGAAGCAGACCCCGCGGAATTGGCCAGTTTCGTGGCCACGGTGTTGAATGGAATGTCCGTGCAGGCAGCGGGCGGAGCGGACGCGAAGAAGTTGCGCGGGATCGCGGAGCGGGCGATGCAGGCTTGGCCGTCGTGAAAGGCGGAAAGGGGAGCTAGGCGGGAAGTTCCACGAAGGCGTAGAAGGTTTGGGGTTCGGGGAGGGGCTGCCCTTCTTCGCGAAGGCCGTCCAGGTGGAAAGCGATCGCCTCATGCATGTTTTGTTCAACTGCGGCGCGGGTTTCGCCGGTCGCGACGCAACCCGGGACGTCGGGAGAATAGGCGGAGAACCCGGTGCTTGTGGGCTCGATGACGATTAGATATTTCTTCATGACTTCAACCCCGCTTGCTTCAAAATGCTGTTCAGGGTCTTGGGAGCCAGTTCGTCTACGGGTTTCCCTGATATAGTTACGAGGCCCAGTTTAACAGGATGTTTGAATTGGCGATGACTCCCTTTTGTTCGAGCGTGCACCCAGCCATCCTGCTCAATACGCCTCATGATGTCTCGCACCTTCACGACCAAAACATAATCTGCCCAAAGATAAATTGCAAGTATCGTATCAAAGATATTAACTGCGGTAGGGTCTAGGACTATGAAAACTTCGACGAAAATTGTGGCGGTAGTGCTGCTGGTGTTGCTGGCGGCAGCGGCTTATGGCTTGCTGCGGACCGGCGGGCCGATGGTCGGTGCGCGCGTGGAAAGCACAACGCCGGGCGAGGTGCAGGCACAGACGGCGGTGGATCAGGCGCCACTCCTTACCGCGCAGCGGCTGGCGGCGCTGGTGACGGCTGCTGACGAACAGGGCTTCGCGCAGGACGCCTTGCGAATCGCGGACTACGGGGTGGAGCTGCAATTTGCGCAGGCGTTGCACGATGTGACCGCGCACCCGCCGGTGCTGTCCGCGGAGGCCAAGGAGATTCAAGGAAGGCTGCAAGCGGCGGAGAAGGCGCTGGAAGCGGACAAGGCGCAGGTCGCGGCGCTGACCAGCGAGGATGCCAAGGCACGAGGCGACAAGAAGGATGCGCTGGATGATGAGCTGGAACTAGCAAAATCGCAGCAGGAAGTGGACCAGTATGAGGTCGACGACGCCAAGCAGGATTTAGTTCGGGTAGGGGGCGATCCGCAGGCGCGTATACAGCAGCTGGTGGATGCGCACAAGGCGGCGGCGCAGAATACCGCAAAGGCTACGGCGGTTCTGCCGGCCGCCGGCGAAGAGCGCGGGTTAATTCACCGCCTGTCGCAATGGCGTGGGCTGCGGGACAAAGAGCGGCAACTGTCGCAGGCCAAGAGCGATGCTGAAACGCGCATCGCGCAACTTTCCGGCAGGCACAAGGCTCTGGACGCTCAGTTGACCGCGGAAAAAACCGGTGTGGGCTCCGCACCGCCGGCTGTGCCGCCGAGTGCGCCTTCTACTATGAAGCCCAGTGCACCATCGGCGGCCGCGCACCGCGTGACGCACAGCCACGACGAGGCGACGGCCATTTTGAAAAATACCAAGCGCCGGGCGGTGGATCAGCAGGCGCTGGCTACCTTTGACAAGCGCATCGACAACCAAAAAGATTTGGCGGAAGTGTACACGAACTGGAGCGCACTGATCGCCGCCAAGGAACGCGCCACGCTGCACATGATGCTGATCGGCTCGACCATCATTCTCGTAATTTTGCTGGTGGGACTGGTTTTCGATGGCTGGCTGGAAAAATTGCTGGGAAAAACTTCACTGGACCGGCGGCAAGTGGAAACGTTGCGGACGGTGACGCGCGTTTCGCTGCAGATTCTGGCGGTGCTGTTTATCTTGCTGGTGATTTTCGGGCCGCCGTCGCAGCTCGGGACCTTCTTGGGACTGGCGGGCGCGGGATTGACGGTGGCGCTGAGGGATTTCATCGTGGGCTTTCTCGGCTGGTTCGTGCTCATGGGCAAAAACGGCATAAGGCTGGGCGATTGGGTGGAAATTAACGGCGTGACCGGCGAAGTAGTAGAGCTGGGGATGTTTCACACCGTGCTGCTGGAGACAGGAAACTGGACCGATTCCGGGCATCCTACCGGGCGGCGCGTGACGTTTACAAACGGCTTTGCCATCGAGAATCACTACTTTAATTTTTCGACTTCCGGGCAATGGCTATGGGATGAGTTGCAGGTGGTGATTCCCACGGGGCAGGATCCCTATCCCATCGTGGCGGCGATTCAGGAGAAAGTTACCGAGAGCACAGCAGCCAGTTCGAAAGAGGCGGAGGTGGAGTGGAAGCAAGCCTCCGGCGCGCGCAACCAGACGGCCATGACCGCGGCTCCGGCGATTAATGTGAAGCCCGTGGTCGGCGGCGTAGAAATTTCCGTGCGCTATATTACGCGGGCGAACGAACGCTACCAGTTGCGCGCGAAACTGTATCAGGCGGCGGTGGATTTGCTAGGGAAGGCGGCGCCTGCTTTGCCTGCGGAGACGAAAAGGATCGACGGATAAATTAGCGCAAGCGGTAGTCCGGCGTGTCAGAGCGTTTCGACAGCGATTGTTACCGTCATGGTGTGGGACTTGCCGGGCGCTAACTCCACGGCATCAGCGACAATATTGGCGGCTTCGGCGCAGAGGAAATTCTGCCATTCGCCGGCTCCCATATCGGACATTTTGTTGGTGGCGTCTTCCCAGGGATTCCAGATCACGGTGCTGGCGGAATTTTGCTTGGTGATGTGAACCTTGCGATGGAGCGCCGGGTCGAGCAAGGCAATGGAGTGCTGCGAACCTAGGAACGCGATGTCTGTGGCCTTGGCAATGGCGATCTCGCCCTCCTGTTTTTTCTCGCGATTGGCATCGGTGTTGTCGCGGTAGGCGGCGCCGTCGAGGCCGCGGACGCGCCCGCTGCGAATGTCACCGACCTGATGGTAGGTGTGCAGGGCTTCCTCGTAGCGGAATGGGGAGTCGCCGGTGTTGGTCACGGCGAATTCGAGCGTCAGTTTCGGGCCGAAGGTTGCGGAAAGACTCGCGCGAAATTCGTGCGGCCACCATTCTTTTGTGGATGCGTCGCTGGCGGTGGACATGGTGACGACGACGCCTTCACTGCGCTGCGCGACGGAATCGAGCGTCCAGAGTTTGTTGCGCACGAAACCATGCGAGGGAGCGTTGGCGTTATCCGCCTTGGCGCGAAACCACGGGAAGCAGATGGGGATGCCGCCGCGAATGGCCTTGCCTTCCACAAAGCTGGCTTTGCTGCTCAGGAAAATCACCTCGGGCGTGCCAGCCGGCTTCCAAGAGGTGACTTGCGCGCCGTGCAGATGGATGGCACCGAGACATTTTTCCGTGGCGATGCGCACCACGGGATGGCCGGCGGGGTCGGCTTGGACGTG
>DATFYV010000354.1:0-6259 GCA_035314845.1 Candidatus Acidiferrum sp. | reverse complement strand
GGCGACTTGGCGGTGTCCGCCTAAGCGGGCCCGTAATTGCAGCGTGGAGGAAGGGCGTAAGGCCCGGCCGCAAGGCAACGCGGGGAGTTCCGACGAAACTTAAGGAACTTCTAATGTAGTGTTGCCTGCGGCGGCGGCCTGCGCTCTGGTACTAGTAGCACCCAACAAAGGTCGACTGAGTTATTTACGCCGCAGTTATCTCCATGATACTATTCCGTCTGAAATGGCGGGTATCGACAATATTCAATGGGCAGAGTGGGTGTTCAGCGTGATGCTGCAATTCTGCCTGCTGGCAATTTTAGTGCACCGTCGCAACTACCGGTACTTCCCGCTGTTCACACTGTACGTGGGCGCGGCGCTGCTGCAGAGCATGCTTCAATTCGCAATCTACAGGGTTTGGGGATTTGCTTCCGAGCGCACCACCAACATCTCCTGGACGCTACAAGCCTTAATTATCGTGCTGCGCATGCTGGCGGTTTTGGAGTTGTGCTATGTGGTATTCCGCTACTACCGCGGGATTTGGATGCTGATCTCGCGAGTTTTGGCGTTTTTGCTGGCAGCGGTAGCCGGCGGCGCCATGCTGTTCACGGGCGGCAGCGCGGGACTGCGCCTCTTATCCGCCGACCGGGCTATGGGGCTCGCTCTGGCATCGGCCGTCGTGGGGCTATTTCTGTTCGCGCGGTATTATCAGGTGCAAGCGCGCGACCCTGTGCCGGCAATGGCGCTTGGATTCTTCCTTTATTCCTGCTTTGTGGTGCTCAACGACACGCTGCTGGAAAGGCTGCGCAACTATGGGGGACTGTGGAATTTCTTGAACGTTCTGGCGTTTGTGGGCAGCCTGCTGGTATGGAGCTGGGCGCTGCGCCTTCCGATTGCGCAAGGAGAGAGCCAGCCAGAGATGCTTCCCGCTGGGGTTTATGGGGCACTGTCTCCCGAGGTAAACGTGCGGTTGCGGCTGCTCAACGAACGGTTGAGTCAGCTGGGAAAGCCACCGATGGGGAAACGATGAGCGCTACCTTCTATGTCGCGGTGCTGCTGTCCGTGATGCTCTTGGCTGCGCTGCTGTGGGCGCTGCGCCAAGCGGCAGGCGGGCGGCCGAGTGCCGCAATTCTGGAAGATCCTCAGCAGAGCAACGTGGAGTATTTTTCGCAAATTCATCAGGCGCTCGGGGCGCAGGATAGGGAGTTTTTGCTGACTAAGGGCGGCGCCAGGCTAGCCCGCATCGTGGATCACGAACGCCGGGGCGTGGCTCTGGACTTCCTGCGGGCGCTGCGGCAAGAGTTTGCCCACGGCATGCGGCAGGCGCGCGTAATCGCCTCGCTCTCCCCGGAAGTGGACACCATGCAAGAATTTGAGCGCCTTTGGCTGACCACCGTTTTCCATGTCCGCCTGCAGGCCCTGCGCGCGCAGTTGCTATTGGGGCGGCGGCCAGTATCCGAAATGATTATGGTCAGCAACGTGGTGAGTCGCTTGAACGTGCGCATGGAGACGGCCATGAAAGAACTGGGCGAGCGCGCGGCGCTGGCTGCGGAATTAGCTTCAACTGCCCACCGGGGCGACGTGGATCTGGTTTGAATGGGAATTCGCGCCGTCTGCTGTCGGCTGGGCTTTGCGCGGCAGTTCGATGCGGAACGATGCGCCCCGAGGGGGAACGTTGCGCACACGAATGGTGCCGCCATGCTCGGTGACAATGCCGTAGCAGATGCTCAAGCCTAGTCCGGTACCCTTGCCTACCGGCTTGGTGGTGTAGAACGGGTCAAACACCTTGGACGCATCCTGCACCCCTGGGCCGCTGTCGGTAAATTCCACAAACAAAGCTTCGGCGTCCGCGCCCGAGTGCACCCATAAGTCGCCGTCCGTGGAGTGTTCCAGGATGGCGTCCACGGCGTTGTTGACCATGTTCAGAAACACTTGCTGCAATTGATGGGGGTCCGCGGCCGTAGCGGGCAGTTCGGGATCGAGCTCCAGGTGCACGCGTACATTGCTCATGCGCAGGTCGTAATCGCGCAGCGCCAGGGTTTCTTCCAAGAGCTGATTCAATCGCACCGGAACGCGCTCCGGCTTGTGCTGGCGTGAGAAGCTCAGCAGGTTCTGCACGATGCGGTGGGTGCGCTGGGCCTGCTTATAGAGTTTGTCGGCATACTCCAGCCCCTGCGGACCGGTTTGCCCGCTGGAGGTGAGCAACTGGCTGTAACCCAGAATGGCGGTGAGCGGATTGTTCAGCTCATGGGCCACGCCGGAAATCAGCTGCCCGACCGCGGCCATTTTGTCGCTGTGCAGGAGTTGTTCCTGGGTGCGGCGCAGGTTCTCGTAAGCCTGGCGGGCCTCTTCATACAGGAGGGCGCGCTGCATGGCGCTGGAGATTTGGCTGCCCACGGCGATCAGCAGGTTGACGTCCGCGGGGGAAAATTCGCGCTGCGTGCGACTGCCTACAACTAAGGCGCCCTGGATGCGGTCCTTGGCCCACAGAATGACCACGTACGCCGAGATCATGCCTTCCTTGCGCATCAGATCGCGCAGAATGGGAGGGAGCGGCAGTCCGTGGGCGGAGAGAAAGGTGGCGTGCACGGAGGTAATCTGCTGCAGAATTTCCGCGGGCAACGTGACCGCGGGCAAGGCTCGCGCATACTCGGAGCGCTGCCCCACAGCCGCGACGCGGCGCAGGATGCGATCTTTTTCTTCGAGCAAGAAGATCGAGGCGGCGTCCAGGCCAAAAAGTTCGATCATCTGGCGCAGAGTGCGTTGCAAGGAATCGCCGAGGTCCATGGACTCGGTCAGGGTTTGGGCGATGGAGTTCAGCACCATGAGTTCGCGGTTGCGGCGGCGGATTTCTCCTTCCGCGCTCTTGCGTTCGGTAATGTCCAGGATGAAGCCCTGATAGGCGGTGACTTGCCCCGCGGCGTCGCGCACCGCGCTGCAGGACTCCAGAATCACGCGCATCTCTCCGTCTTTGCGGCGCATCTCGAACTCGAAATCCGCCACCGAGCCGTGCTCCTGCAGCAGGCGGCGCAAGCGTTCGCGGTCGGAAGGATTGACGTACAGCCTAGGGATATCCAGAGCCAGTAACTCTTCGCGGCTATCGTAACCGGTCATGCGCAGCAAGGCGTCGTTGAAGTCCAGAAATCGTCCGCCCGGGGTGGAGATGAACACACCTTCCTGTACGCTGGCCACCAGCGTCCGGTATTTTTCCTGCGCGCGCTGGCGCTCGGTGATGTCTTTCAATACATGCACCACGCCCTCGGAGTGCGTCAGTGGGTCTTTGAACGCGGAACTGGATGCCAGAAAGTATCCGCCCAGCCAAGGATCGCGCCCCTCGCCTTCGCCTGCCAGCCCCTCGCAGTAAGGACATTTGTCGTACGCCGCCTCTTTGCGCGGAAAGACCTCCGCGACACTGCGCCCGACCAGAGTGCGGTGATCGCGCGCCAATAGTTGCCCCAGGCGCTGGTTGACGCGCGAGATTCGTCCCGTGCGCTCGTGCACCACGATAGGATCGCTGATGGCGTCGAAAGTGTGCGCCCATTGCTGCTGGACTCCGGCCACTTGTGCGAACAGCTTTATGCTTTGCAAGGTCAGACCCAGCAGGTTGGCGACGCTCACGAGGTAGGAGATTTCCTCCGGCAAAAACTCCACGGCTCGCGTGGCCCCCACGGCGATGATCCCTAGAGGACCTTCTTTGCCGCGCAAGGCCAGGGTCACCATTTCCCGAATGCCGCATTCCGCCATACGAGCCCGCGCCAGGGGATCCTGCTCGTCCTCAAAGCGTACGCACAGGCAATCTTCCTTCAACACGTTTTTTGCCCAAGCTTCTTCACCCGGCAGCTTGGCATATTTCGCGAGGTAGGCCGGTGAGAAGCCCACGGAAGCACGCACGGTCAGCACCGCGGATTTGCCGTTTTCCTCGATCAGCCGCACGATACCGTGGGTACCGCCCAGGCCTTCCACCAAGGGCTGGAGCACGCTATCGAGCGCCTCGCTAACGGAAGCTGTTTGCATACTGGCTGCGGTGAGTTGCGTCAAACGGCGCATTTTCTCGTTGGTCTCTTCGCTCCGCGTGCGCGCGCGTTCCAGAGCCACCACCACCATGGCAATGCCCAGTGACACTCCCAGCAGGTGCTCAAATGCCACGCGCAAGATGAACAGCGGATGTTGCGGCCACAGCGGACGGTCCAGCCCGTGCAGCCCCGCCAAGAGGAATAGACCGGCAAGCAGGCGCATGCCGTGACCGGAGCGCTTGGCCGCCCAGCGCCATGTCAGAAAACCGCCGGCGAGGCACAGCGTGCTTTCCAGCACCCCGGTTCCCCAATGCACGTCAGCAAAACTTGCAACGCCCCCGCGTTCCCAGTAGTAAATCGCGGCGAGCGCCACGGCTACCGCGGAAATCAGTGGCCACCCTCTGCGCCCTGGCCTGGCAGTTAATTCCATCACTGCCAGCAAAAAGAAGAACAGCGCCGCCCCATGACCCAGGACGGCCACAATGTTCAATTCGGGGATATTGCGGGACAGTTCAGCCAGCTCCACCAGCGAGGCACAGGTAAAAAAAATCCATCCGGCAAGCCACAAACGGAAATAGCGGTAATCGTGTTCGCGGCGCAGCAGCGCGAAGAGCACCAGCAAAATAATCGACGCGGTGGCCTCAAAGAAGGCGCTGCCGAGCAAGCCCTGATTCTCCAGCACGGTACCGCGCCTCCGGCAAGCAATGATTTCGTCGCAGCTGCGCGGTCGTTGCGGAGCGCAGTCTGCGGGACGTAAGGGGTGGCACTACATCTGAATTGCTAAGCCTGTAGCGACGCTAACATGCTGTTTTCTTAATGGGCAAGTGCCCAACCGTCGGGCTGTGACCTCCCGTATAATGACTACGGGAGTGCCCCCGTGACCATGGTCGAGATGGAAAACATTCTGGTGGTGGACGACGAAGAAGCCATTCGAGAAGTGGTGAGCACCATGCTGGAATCGAAGGGCTATCGCTGCACGGCGGTTAGCAACGGCCGCGCGGCGCAGGAACAGGTGAAGCGCGTCACGCCGGACCTAGTCCTCAGCGACATGATCATGCCGGAAATGGATGGGATAAAGCTGCTGGATTGGATCCGGCACTATGATCCGGAAGTGCCGGTGATCATGGTCACCGCGATTCACGATATTTCCACGGCACTGGAGGCGATTCGGCGCGGGGCTTACGATTACATCCTCAAGCCGTTCGAGAAAGACCAGTTATTCCTGGGGGTGGGTCGCGCGCTGCAGCATCGCCGCTTGGTAGCGGAGAACCGCAATTATCAGCGAAACCTGGAACAGCAGGTGGAGGAGCGCACTGCGCAGCTCAGCGGCGCCCTTTCACAGCTGGAACAGTCGTACGACGACACGCTGGAAGCCTTGGGCAGTGCGTTGGACCTTAAGGATGCCGAGACCGAAGGCCATTGCCAGCGCGTTACGGCGTTCACCATTTCCATCGCCAAGGCCATGGCTGTCCCCAATCCGTATCTGCCGGTCCTGGCCCGCGCGGCGTTCCTGCACGACATCGGCAAGATGGCCATCCCCGACGGCATCCTGCGCAAACCCGGCCCGCTGGACGACGCTGAAAAAGAAGTGATGCGCCGGCACTGCCAGATCGGGTACGACATGCTGATCCGCATCCCGTTCCTGCGCGACGCCGCGGAAATTGTGCTCGCGCACCAGGAGTTTTTTAATGGCACGGGCTATCCGCGGGGCCTTAAGGAAGAGCAGATCCCCCTGGGCGCTCGCATATTTACCGTGGCCGATTCGCTGGACGCCATGATCAGCGATCGCCCTTACCGCAGAGCCTTGCCCATGACCCATGCGCGCGAAGAGATACGCCGCTGCGCGGGGACGCAGTTTGACCCCAAAGTCGTGGAGGTCTTCCTCAGCATCCCCGACCAACACTGGATCGACCTGCGGCAGAACCTGGGCTCCCCGTTTCGCCTGGCGCACCTCAAGAGTGCCATGCGCAACCCGGTTAACGCCTGAGGCAACCGCGGGGATGCCCGACTCGAGAGCGCAATACACGATGACAGAAGTTTCTGCTGGACGGCTGGGTTATCCCGTCTCGCGCCTTGGTGCCTGCTTTCTGGGGCTGAAGGTCGCCTGCGATTTAGCAGAAGAATTTTCCTAAGATTCAGCTCGCCCTCTGCGCATCCATAATTTTGTATCCTTATCCGTCAGAACGTATGATTTATGTGAAATTTATGGATCCCCCGAACCGTGGCCATCAATAAGTAACTTGTTTTGAGTCATTTAGAAACAACCA
>DATFYV010000353.1:0-7374 GCA_035314845.1 Candidatus Acidiferrum sp. | reverse complement strand
TGGGACATGGTCTCGGTGATGACCACCAGTCCGTTGGGCAGAACGTGCTTTTGAATATCGCGAAGTTCTGTCGTCATCAAATGATTGTGACACACAGGCACGACAATTGCCACGCACGTGCGCGGGGCGATAACGCGGTGTATTTACAATAGCTTGGCGTCAGGGTGGAGTTGGCCGTACTCGCTGGTGTAGAAGAGGGGGGCGTCGGCGTAGGTGCCTTTTTCACGCTGATATATCTCGCACATGTCGAATGGCCGGGAGTAGACGTGTACGCTAACGGCCCGCTGCGCGTATTCCACGCGGTTGATCACCTCATGCACGGGTTCCCGCGGATTCACGTAGGCCGGATTCGCGGCATTCATTTCGATGACGTCCGTCGGAATCAGGTCGCAAGTGGAGCGCGTGGCGTCGCGATGTTCGACGCGGTAATTTTGCACGTGCAGGCGGCCGATGGGTACGGTCATCCAGCAATTCTGGTCACGATGATTGTGGATGCGGCTGGCCTGGCCGATCTCCCAGCAGACGGTCATGCACTCGAAGAGCTCGTTCTTGAAGATCAGATTGCGCGTGTAGTTGCCCTTGGAAAAGTAAGAATACTTGGCCAGCGTTTCAGGCTGGATGTGGTGGTTGAGAAAATAGTTGTGGACGTTGCCAAGCGTGAATTCGCGTTCGGGAATCGCGGCGAGATTTTGCACCCAGTCGGCGATGGCCAGTTGTGTGGTGACAATTTGCGCGGTGGCGAGTTGATTGGGCATGAGCGGCTCCGGGCGAGAACACTGTAATTATATCGCGTAACGACAGTGCGAGCTATGGCCGAAGTGCAAAAAAGCCGCTAAATCCCTATGTTTTTAGTGGTGTTTCGCTTCATGGCACCAATGAGGCGTATTCTGTAGGCGTCGTGAGCAAGGAACGAAATTGATGGAATTGCTGGGCAAATCGCTCGAAGAGCTGCAGGTGCTATGCGCCGCCACGGGGGAACCGCGTTTTCGCGCGGCGCAGATTTACAGCGCGCTGTACGCGGAGCGCAAGCTCGCCCTCGACGAGATGACTACCTTGCCGAAAGCGCTGCGAGAGCGGCTGGCGTTGGAAACACGCATTACGTTGCCAAAGGTGAAGCAGCGCTTCGTCTCGAATGATGGCTCGGTGCGTTACTTGATGGATTTGCCGGTCAGCGAAGAGAAGGCAACGGCGCGGCCGGCGTCCGTGGAAACGGTGTTTATGCCGAGCGAAGGACGCCAGACGATCTGCGTTTCGACGCAGGCGGGCTGCGCGGTGGACTGCCAGTTTTGCCTTACGGCGCAGCTTGGATTAATTCGCAATTTGACCGCCGGAGAAATCCTGGCGCAGATATTGCTGCCTCTGAACGACATGGCGGCGAAGACGGGTGGCGCGAATCAGCCAGAAACGGGAGGCGGGCTCGCGGCGCGCACCAACGTGGTGCTCATGGGGCAAGGTGAGCCCCTGCTGAATTTCGAGGCGGTAATGAGCGCCATGCGCATCGCGCTGGATCCGCGCGGCATGAAAATTTCACCGCGGCACGTGACGCTTTCGACCAGCGGCATCGTCCCTGGAATCGAGCGGCTGGCGGCGGAAGAGGTGCGGCCGAAGCTGGCGGTCTCCTTGAACGCGTCCAGCGACGAACAGCGCGACGCGCTGATGCCTATCAACCGGAAATATCCGTTGCGCGTGCTGCTGGAGGCTTGCAAGAACTTTCCGCGCGGGTCGCGAGAGTACGTCACGTTTGAATACGTGCTGCTCGGCGGAGTGAACGATTCGCCGGAGGATGCGCGCCGCGTGGCCAAATTGATGTCGGACTTGGGACGCGTAAAAGTGAATCTAATCCCCTGGAATCCGGGAGCGCTGCCGTACGCCGAGCCGACGGCGGAGCGCGTGAGCGAGTTCCACCGGATTTTGCTGGAGAAGGGTGTTCCGGCGTTCACCAGATATTCGCGCGGCCGCGATGTGATGGCCGCCTGCGGGCAACTGGCGCTGAACAACGCGGAATCACACGTCTTGCCAATTGTTTCCTAGCTGCGCTGCCGTAATTTTACCTAGCGATGCCAATCGCGGCCATCTGCCGGCCCGATTTTGCGCCTTGCTTGCGATAGCTGAAGAGCAGGTCCGGGCGGCAGGCGGTGCAGAGATTGCTGACGAAAATGTTTTTTTCGTTTAGGCCGGCTTCGCGGAGTTGCGAGGCGTTGGCTTTGTGCAGATCGAGCAAGACATTTTTTGGCGGCGGTTGATGGCCCGGGGGCATCTGATTGAGCCACTGGATGGGATTGGGTTCGTCGCCGGTGCGGAATTCGTCGAAAAAATCTGGCGCGTCAGCAAATTGCGAAAGAAAGTCGGCGGCAATTTCCGTGCCGACCTCGTAGCAGCAGCCTCCGATGGCGGGACCGATGGCGGCGAAAATATCTGCGGGCTTGCTGGCGAAATGCATGCGCATGTGGCCCACGGCTTTCCCGGCGATGCGGCGCAGCGTGCCGCGCCATCCGGCGTGAATGGCGGCGACGGTGCGTTTTTTTGGATCGACTAGCAGAATGGGCACGCAATCGGCGGTTTGCACCGCAAGCAGCAATCCGGGGCGATTGGTAACCGCGGCATCCGCGTGTTCCGGTTCGTCGGGGGCGGCTTCAAACAGGCGCGCCAGGTCGGAATGAAATTGCTTGAGCATCACTAGCGAGAAATCCCCGGCACCCAGCGCAGATTGAAAACGGCGGCGATTTTCGAGGATGTTGTTGCGGTCATCCCAAGCGGTGAAGCCGAGATTGAGAACCTTGTCGCCGTCGAGCGAGCTGAGGCCTCCGGGACGCGTGCTGAAACCGTGAATCAGCCACGGAAACTTGCGAAACGCCGGAACCTGTACGATGCGCAATCCCTTGACGGAGCGCTCGTGCCAATTGTGCTGACCGGGCGCACGATTGCCGGCATCGCGCTGTCTTCGTTTCTGTAGCACAGCATCTTGTAGAGCGGTCGGCGGCATGCAGCTACTATTGTAAACGCGGAGGCCTTGCGGACATACTCGCGCGCTGGCGTGCGGTTTTCCGCTTTTGAGGTGACAGCTTGATTATCGGCATGGGCGTGGATCTGGCCGAAGTGGAGCGTTTGCGTGCGGCCATCGAGCGGCGCGGGGAACGCATTTTGCGGCGGCTTTACACCGCCAAGGAGCGGGCCTACTGCGAGCGTTCGCGAAACAAGTACGAACGCTACGCCGGCCGTTTCGCCGCCAAAGAAGCGGCCATGAAAGCGCTGGGAACGGGATGGCGCCGCGGCATTCGCTGGGTGGACCTCGAGGTAGTGCGCGAACCCGGCGGCCGGCCAACCATGGCGTTGCATGGCCAAGCGAAGAAAATCGCCGATAAATTGGGTGTGAAGCACATTGCCATGACCATCACACACACCGGGACCTTGGCCTTCGCCCAGGTGATTTTTGAGTCGTGAACGCTGGATGCTCCGCGGGGCTTTTTCGTGGGCGAATTGTACCGACGGTGCGAGCGCCGGTCCGAACGACTGCCGCGAGCGCTTTACTCCGCGGCGCGCGGGCCGATACAATCTCACATTCACTTTTGATTGCTAAACATGACGAAACCCAAACGGCGGAATCCCGCGGCGCTGGACGACCCGAAAATATCGGTGGTCATTCCCGTCTTTAATGAAAAAAACACTATCGACGAAATCCTGCGCCGAGTGCTGGAAACGGAAATTCGCAAGGAAGTGATTGTAGTTGACGATTTTTCTACCGACGGCACGCGGCAAATTCTCGAGTCCATGGCCGCCTTGCAAGAGCAGGGACAGACTTCGGCGCCAGCGCAGGACGGCGAGGACGCCATTCCGCTGGCGGATTTGCGTTTCTTTTTTCAGTCCGTGAATCAGGGAAAAGGCGCGGCGCTGCGGCGCGGATTTTCGCAAGTTACCGGCCAGGTGGTGCTGGTGCAGGACGCCGACCTCGAATACGATCCGAAAGATTATCCCAAGCTGCTCGAACCGATCCTCGACGGCCGCGCGGATGTGGTCTATGGTTCGCGTTTTCTCGGCGGGCCACAGCGTGTGCACTATTTCTGGCACTACGTGGCCAACAAAGCGCTGACGTTGTTGTCCGACATTTTTACCAACTTGAAGCTCACGGACATGGAGACTTGCTACAAGGTGATGCTTACACCGGTGATCCGCGGCATCCATCTAAAATCGGACCGCTTCGGATTTGAGCCGGAAATCACCGCAAAAATTGCTAAAGGCGACTGGCGCGTTTACGAAGTGCCCATCAGCTACGCCGGGCGCACCTACGAAGAAGGAAAGAAAATCACCTGGAAAGACGGGGTCATGGCCCTGTGGTACATCGTGCGTTACACGTTAGCCGACTGAATATCCCTGCGGGTGCTTTTGCTTCCAGGCCCAGGCGGAACCCACGATTTCTTCCAGCGCGGAATGCTGGGCTTCCCAACCGAGCGCGTTCTTCAGCTTGTCTTTGCTGGCTACCAGCACGGCGGGATCTCCCGGGCGGCGCGGGCCGAGCTGGCGCGGAATCTTGTTTCCCGTGACGCGTTCCGCCGTATCGATGACTTCCAGGATGGAATAGCCGCGGCCCGTGCCGACGTTGAAAGCTTCGCCGGAAACGCGTTCGATGTTTTCCAGCGCGCGCAAATGCGAATCGGCGATGTCATAGACGTGAACATAGTCCCGAACGCAGGTACCGTCCGGCGTCGGGTAGTCTGTGCCCAGCACATCTACGGCGGGGATAGTCCCGCTGGCGGCGTCGAGGACGCGAGGAATTAAGTGCGTTTCCGTGCGGTGTGCTTCGCCGCGTTCGGCCGACGCGCCCGCAGCGTTGAAGTAGCGCAGCGTGGCGTAATTTAGCCCCGTGTAACCGCGATAATCGTTGAGCACCTGCTCAAACATCAGCTTGGTTTTGCCGTAGGGATTGATCGGCGCTTTGCGATGATCTTCGGGAATGGGCACGATTTCCGGCTCGCCATAGGTGGCCGCCGTCGAAGAAAAAATAAATTTCTTGACGCCGTGGCGCGTCACCGCATCCAGCAGATTGATCCCGCACGCCACGTTGGCGGCATAAAAGGTGCTCGGTTCGCGCATGGATTTGGCCACCAGCGCTTCGGCGGCGAAATGCATCACGGCATCAATTTTATTTTTGGCGAAAACTTCCTCAATATGCGGACGCACGGAAAGGTCTACGTGGCAAAAGACAGCGCCGTCCGGAACGGCGGCCTCGTGGCCTTCGATCAAGCTGTCCAGCGCCACCACGCCGTAGCCACGAGCCAGCAAGACCTCCGAAACAATGCTGCCGATGTAGCCTGCTGCTCCGGTAACGAGAATGTTCAAGACGCGGATCTCCTGGGCAAGATTCGAGTTGTGCGCTCATAAACGCTAGCAGGACCGTGGACGGTTGTCGCGCGGAATTTGCAGGTGGCCAAGCAAAAACAGTTTGCGCCGATCGGGTCTAATCGGCGGTAGTGTTACGCATTCGCCATGCGGCGCTGGAAGGTCAGAAGAATGAGATCCGCGCGGCGGCGCACGCCAAACTTGCTCAACAGGTTCGAGACGTGAAATTTCACCGTGCGTTCCGCGATGTTCAGTTTGCTGGCGATTTCCTTGTTGGAAAGATTCTCCAGCAGGGAATCGAGGACTTCCTGCTCGCGGCGGCTCAAATTGGTGACCGTGTCGGTCTTCAGGCGACGTCCCTGGCCGTTCAAAATGGAGTCGACGAACCCAGAGAGCAGATTGCGCGGGACCCAGAAGCCGCCGCTGGCTACCAGCGGCAAGGCGCGAACCAGCTGGTCGCGGGCTTCCACGTAGGTCAGCAAACCCTTCACACCCAGGCGCAAGAGCGAATAGCTGTTAGCGTCGTTGTGCGCTTCGCCCACGACGATCAACCGCGCCTCGGGAAAGCGTTCGAGAATGTTGGCCAGCAAGGCCCCGGTAGCGGGCTTGGCGGCGTGCGCATCGATTACGTACACCTGAGCCTTGGGGACCTCCAGGTTGCGCAGGTCCGGCGCCAGCGTCGATTCCAGCTGCTTGACGCCCACATTGAACTGGGCCTTTGCCAGCAGGCGCTCGAACTCGCTGAGCACTACGGGGTGCGGCGACAGGATGCAGACGTTTAGTTTCACGGCAGTACGCTTGGTAGCCACGGTTGATTCAGCGTATTTAATCTTGCCCTCGGGGGCAAGAACGTTGGGAGCGAGTGTTGTCGAATTGCTACGTGCCATCTACGCTTCTTTTCTCCCCGGGAGGACCCGGAGCAGGGTTTCGACGATACGTTCCGCCGCATGGCCATCCCAGAGGGGTGGAATGCGTCCAGCCTTGCTTTTCCCGGCCAGCACTTCCCTGGCGGCGGCCACGATCTTGGCCGGATCTGTGCCCACCAGCAGGTTGGTGCCCTGAGAAATGGTTATCGGGCGTTCCGTGTTTTCCCTTAGGGTGAGGCAAGGGACGCCCAAAGCTGTGGTCTCTTCCTGTATGCCCCCGGAGTCGGTCAAAACCAGGGTGGCTTTGCTGAGCAGGCAGAGAAAATCGAGGTAACCCACCGGGGGGATCACCCGGAGGCTGGGGTGGTGCGTAATGCCCGCCTGCGCCATTCGCTGCTGCGTGCGCGGGTGCACCGGGAAGACCACTGGGATCTCTTGCGCTACCGCATCGATGGCGCCGAGCAGCTCGGTTAGCTTTTCGAGGGAATCCACGTTGGACGGGCGGTGCAGGGTCAGCACCGCGAAGCGCTTCCAGGGGTCTCCGCCATGGGCGCCGTTCTTGAGATGGAGGTCGCCGCCGATGGCGGACTGCTGGGCAATGGGCAGGAAATGGCGCAGCGAGTCAATCATCACATTGCCAACAAAGAAGATGGCTTCCTTCGGGCGCCCCTCTTTGAGCAGGTGCTCGGCCGCGTCTTCCTCGGTGATGAATAGGTATTCGGCCAGCGCATCGGTCAGGATGCGGTTGATCTCTTCGGGCATAGCGCGGTCAAAGCTGCGCAGCCCGGCCTCCACGTGCGCTACGGGGATGCCCAGCTTCACGGCCGCGAGCGAAACAGCGATTGTAGAATTAACGTCACCGACGACCAGTACGAGGTCCGGTTTCTGCTCAATGAGGACTGGTTCTATACGTTTTAGTATCTCCGCCGTTTGCGTGGCGTGCGAACCGGAGCCGACTTCCAAATTCACGTGCGGCGCGGGGATCCCCATCTGGCGGAAGAAAATGTCGGAGAGTTTTTCATCGTAATGCTGCCCGGTGTGCACCAGGATCGGTTCGATTTGCGGGTGGCGGCCCATTTCGCGCATCAGCGGGCCAATCTTGGGGAGATTGGGGCGGGCGCCGACGATGTTGAGGATTTTGAGCTGCTGCGACATAGCTGTTCCGGGCGCTCCG